>NZ_JAVRHQ010000030.1:0-55094 GCF_031846485.1 Autumnicola tepida | reverse complement strand
GGGCATCGGTTCTAAACTTTTTCAGAAAAAAGAAGACGGGAGTTTCAATTATGAAGGGATTTCAGAAAAAGTAAATTCTGCCATTAAGATTATCGAAAGCTTTAGAAAATGAAAATATTGAAATTTAAATATTTGTTCAACTTCCTGCTTGCCGGGCTGGTGCTTTTTACTGTGATGAGCTGTGAAAAGAATGATAAAACCAGGGTAATCAAACTTGGGCATGGCCTGGATGTAAGCCATCCGGTGCATAAAGCCATGGTATTTATGGCCGATCGTGTAGCTGAAAAGTCCGGTGGTAAAATGCAGATTGATATTTATCCCAGTCAGCAACTGGGTTCAGAACGGGAGACCTTAGAGCTTTTGCAGATTGGCAGCCTGGGAATGACTAAGGTATCAACCGGAGTAATGGAAAATTTTGCACCGGGATTAAAAGTTTTCGGCCTGCCGTTTTTGTTTCGGGACAGGGAACATCGTTTTACGGTATTGGAAAGTGAGATAGGAGAAGACTTCCTTAATTCCAGTATAGATAAAAGGTTAAAGGGACTTACCTTTTATGATGCCGGAAGCCGTAGTTTTTATGCTAAAACTCCAATTAAAACCCCAGAAGACCTGGAGGGGCTAAAACTAAGGGTAATGGAAAGCCAGACGGCAATAAATATGGTAAAAAATTTAGGTGGTTCTCCTACGCCCATTGCCTGGGGGGAGCTTTACACTGCTCTCCAGCAGGGAATTGTTGATGGCGCTGAAAATAATTTGCCCAGTTTTTACCTGTCTCGGCATTATGAAGTATGCAAATATTTTCTTGTAGATGAACACACTGCCTTGCCGGATGAGCTGGTAATTGGGACTCCCGTTTGGAACGACCTTTCTGAACAGGAGCAGCAGTGGCTGAAAGAGGCCGCTATGGAATCTTCAGAATATGAAAAGAAACTTTGGAGGGAAGCCGAGTTAGAGGCTTTGGAACAAATACAGGAAGCCGGGGTTACGGTTATTGAAGCCGATAAAGAAAAATTCCGTGAAAAAGTACAGCCCATGTACAAGGAATTTAGCCAGGACCCAAAGATGGCAAAAATCATAGAAGAAATACAAGCAGTCGAATAATATGAAAAGAAGCTTAGATAGAATTCTGGGAGGGATTTTAGTACTCCTCATGGCGATCATGGTTGTTGCTGTTTTATGGCAGGTGTTTTCCAGGTATGTCATGCAGTCGCCCAGTTCCATAACAGAGGAACTGGCAAGATACCTGCTCATCTGGATCGGGATATTGGGAGCGGCTTATGCCGCAGGGCAGCAGGCACATCTGTCAATTAACCTGCTTGAAGAGAAATTGAATGCAGTAAATCGAAAACGATTGAGGATTGGGATCAATATTTTGATCATTTTCTTTTGTATTACCGTACTCATTGTAGGCGGCGGAAACCTTGTGTATGTCAGTTACGACCTGGGGCAGCGTTCTGCAGCCCTGGAAATTCCGCTGTACATCGTTTATTTCGTTATTCCGCTAAGCGGCGTCCTTATCATAATCTATAAAATCAATGAGATTTTAAATCCCCAAAAGTATTTAGTATGATTTCAGAAATTCTAATCCTGGTCATTTCGTTTGTGGTGTTACTGGCAATTGGCGTGCCTGTTGCCTGGTCTATTGGCCTTTCCTGTCTGTTTACCATGCTGGCAACAATAGACTCCCTGGCAGCTTTTACCACCGTTGCCCAACGTATGGGAACCGGGCTGGATAGCTTTGCTTTACTGGCTATTCCCTTCTTTATTCTCGCAGGACAAATAATGAATCAGGGGGGGATTGCCAACCGGCTTATAAACTTTGCCAAAGCGCTCATTGGTTCGCTTCCCGGCGGACTGGTTTATGTAAATGTAATCGCGGCCATGCTTTTTGGGGCAATTTCCGGTTCTGCCGTTGCTGCGGCCTCAGCTATTGGAGGGATCCTTGGCCCACCTATGGAAAGGGAAAATTATTCCCGTGAATTTGGTGCGGCTATTAACGTGACTTCTTCCACCACAGGGCTGGTGATTCCACCATCAAATATCCTGATTGTATATTCCCTTGCCAGTGGCGGAGTTTCTATTGCATCGCTCTTTTTAGCGGGGTATCTCCCCGGAATTTTAATGGGGCTGGCTCTTATGCTGGTGGCGGCGATATGGATTAAAAAGAAAAAATATCCTGCCGGAAATGCCAGTAGTTTTGGAAAAATTGCCTCTACTTTCCTAAATGCGCTACCAAGTTTATTGTTACTGGTAGTGGTAATTGGAGGAATAGTTACGGGGATTTTCACAGCTACCGAGGCTTCCGGAATAGCGGTGCTTTACTGCCTGATCCTTTCTCTTATTTACGGGGAACTTAACCCAAAAATGCTTTACAACGTATTTTTAAGTTCTGTGGGAACAACGGCCATTGTAATGCTGCTTATCGCCACGTCCATGAGTATGTCCTGGGTGATGTCTTACGAAAATATTCCGCAGTCGGTAAGTTCAGCTTTATTAAACCTTAGTGAAAATAAATATGTGATCCTACTTATTATCAACCTGCTGTTGTTGTTCGTGGGAACATTTATGGATATGACCCCGGCGGTGCTCATTTTCACGCCAATCTTTCTACCGGTAATGGTAAATCTGGGCGTAGATCCGGTACATTTTGGGATCATCATGGTGATGAATTTATGCGTGGGATTATGTACACCGCCTGTTGGTGCAGTGCTTTTTATTGGGGTTGGCGTGGCCAAAACCACGCTTCAAAAAGTGATAAAACCGCTGCTTCCGCTCTACCTTGTAATGGCTATTGTCTTGTTGCTGGTAACTTTTATCCCTGCCATCAGCCTTTGGCTGCCAAGTTTATTTGAATAAAATTAACCATCAAAAAATTATGGAAAATACAACGACTAAAAAACTTAACCGCGCAAATGCAGGGCTTGACCATAAGCTTCCCATCAAGGTTATTCAGTATGGGGAAGGAAATTTCCTGAGGGCTTTTGTAGATTATATAATCGACCAGCTGAACAAAAAAGCCGGTTTTAATGCCGGTGTGGCCGTGGTGCAACCTTTGTCTGGCGGATTGATCGATATGCTGAATGAACAGGACGGGCTTTACAACCTGTTCATGAAGGGAGTGAAAAAGGGCGAGGAAATTCAGCAAAAAGAAACCATTTCCTGCATCCAAAAGGGCATTAATCCTTATAAAGATTACGAGGCCTATCTAAATTTAGCTGAGGAAGAAGAGCTTAATTTTTTAATTTCCAATACTACAGAAGCGGGGATCGCTTTTGACGAAACTGATGCGCTTGATGAAACACCACACAAGAGTTTTCCAGCCAAAGTAACCGCTCTTCTTTACAGGCGCTTCAAACATTTTTGGGGAGCCCCAGATAAGGGTTTAAGCATTATCCCCTGCGAACTTATTAATTATAATGCCGATACTTTAAAGGAAATTATCCTGAAGTATGCCGGGCTATGGGAGCTGGAAGAAGAATTTGTGGCCTGGGTTAAAAATCATAATGATTTTCATAACACCCTTGTAGACCGCATTGTTCCTGGTTACCCAAAAGATGATATAGAATCTTATCAAAATGAGTTGGAACTGGAGGATAAATTAATTGTTTCTGCGGAAGTCTTCTTATTATGGGTGATAGAGGGCGGAGAGCAATTAAAAGCTAAGATACCATTTGATAAAATTGATGAAAATATTAAAATTGTAGAAGACCTTCAGCCTTACCGCACAAGGAAAGTGCGCATCCTGAATGGGGCGCATACCACTATGGTTCCGTTTTCTATTCTCTTTGGAAATGAAACAGTGAAAGAAACCGTAGATCATGAATTTACCGGGAAATTCATTAGGGAAGCCGTATTTAAAGAAATAAATCCCACACTTCAACTATCTGAAGAAGAATTGAATTCCTTTGCAGAAGAAGTTTTCGACAGGTTCAGAAATCCGTTTATCAGGCACCAGCTCTCCAGCATTGCCTTAAATAGTATTTCAAAATTTAAGGTTAGGGTATTGCCGAGTTTGTTAACTTTTCAAAAAAAATACAATCGATTGCCTTTACGCCTTACCTTTGCATTCGCATGTCTTATAAGGTTTTACCAAGGCACCTGGAATGGGAACAGCCTTCCGGTAAATGATGATAAAAAAACGACTTCAGAATTAAAACATGCCTGGGAACAGCATAGCTATAAAGAAATAGCAGAACGTGTTTTAAAGAATGAAGAGTTTTGGGACAAAGACCTGAGAACGGTGCCGCAACTGGAGGAAAAAATAGCTTTGGCCCTGGAGCTAATTGAAGCAAAGGGCGTACAGGAAGGTTTTGAAGTTTTTTCCGATAAATTTTAGAAAGAAAAAAGTTATGAAAAGCAAATTGATAAAAGTTCATCCTGATGATAACGTAGCCATTGCCCTGGTAGATTTATGGCAGGGGGACCGCCTCCTGTTTGAAGGTGAAGAAATAATTGTACTAAGTGATACACAGGCTAAACACAAGATCGCCATGGTGGACCTGCAGCCGGAGGATAAAATATTTATGTATGGTGTGCTGGTGGGAAAGGCTGTTTCAGGAATAAAGAAAGGGGATAGGTTAACGACTGAAAATGTAAGGCACCAGGCGAGCCAGACTACTCAAAAAACGGAAACTACTACCTGGAAAGCTCCCGATGTTTCCAAGTGGAAAGATCGCACTTTTATGGGATATCACAGGCCAGACGGGCAGGTAGGAACTGCGAATGTGTGGTTGTTTTTTCCCCTGGTTTTTTGTGAAAACAGAAACGTGGAACTCCTCAAGGATGTTTTTGAAAAGGAATTCTCTTTTCATAAATCGGCGAAACAACGCCAGTTACTTCGAAATTTAATCAGGGGGAAAGATGAAGATGCCACTGTTGATTTTGAAGAAGAGGAAACCGGCATTTTTGACAATATTGAAGTCAAATTCATTACCCACCAGGGTGGCTGTGGAGGAATACGTCAGGATGCGGTAATGCTTTCCAAGTTACTCGCAGGTTATGTAAATAACCCCAATGTGGCAGGCGCGACGGTACTCAGCCTGGGTTGTCAAAACCTGCAGATCGATATTTTTAAAAAATCCCTGGAGGCTATAAATCCGGACATAAAAAAACCTGTGCTTATTTATGAACAGCAACAGGAAGGAACGGTAGATGAAATGCTGAATAAAATCATCAGGGATTCCTATGAAGGGATTAAAAAAGCCAACGAAATAAAGCGGCAGCCTGCGCCTTTGTCTAAACTGAAATTAGGATTGGAATGTGGCGGATCTGATGGGTTCTCGGGAATTTCGGCCAATCCTGCTTTAGGATATGCTTCAGATATTTTAGCAGCTTTAGGCGGTTCTCCAATTTTATCTGAATTTCCCGAATTATGTGGGGTGGAGCAGGAGCTGGTAAACCGCTGTGTGGATGATGAAACTGCAACTAAGTTTATGGCACTCATGAAGGCTTATGAAAATGCAGCGGAAGCTTCAGGTTCGGGCTTTGATATGAATCCCTCGCCGGGAAATATCAAGGACGGATTAATAACCGATGCGATGAAATCTGCCGGGGCCGCAAAAAAAGGTGGGACTTCACCTATACAGGCGGTGCTGGATTATGGGGAATATGTTACCAAACCGGGCCTCAATTTGCTTTGTACCCCGGGAAATGATGTGGAAAGTACTACGGGAATGGTAGGTTCCGGGGCCAATGTGGTGGTATTTACGACCGGCCTGGGAACTCCAACGGGAAACCCGGTTGCCCCTATTATAAAATTATCTTCTAATTCTACACTTGCCGGGAGAATGCCCGATATTATTGATGTGGATGCAGGAGCAGTAATTAAAGGGGAAAAGACTATCCCTGAAATGGGAGAGGAACTTTTTGAATATATTATTAATGTGGCTGAGGGTAAAATTAGATCGAAGGCAGATGAGCTGGATCAGGATGATTTTATTCCATGGAAGCGTGGCGTTTCACTATAATAAATAACAGAAGATGGATGAAAAACAGGTTGTACGGGCAGGCATAGTAGGTTCCGGTTTCGCGGCAAGATTTCACTTTGATGCTCTGCAGAGGGTATACGGTGTCAAAATTAAAATCACAGGGGCTTATTCCCCCAATCCCGACAACCTGAAGAGGTTTTCTTTAGAAAAAGGAGTAGAATCCTATAAAAGTCTTGAAGAACTTATCAGGGATTCAGATGTGCTTCATCTATGCACTCCGCCGGTAACACATGAACCTCTTGCGGTGGAAATACTTCAGCATGATAAAGATGTTATTATAGAAAAACCACTTACCGGTTACTTCGGAAATGACAAGGAAGATTTTTCGGGCGATAGTTTTTCAAGGGAGGAAGGGCTTCAGCACGCATTGCAAAGTATCAGGAATATCATAAAGGCCGAGAAGAAAAGTAAAGGCCGTATTTTGTATGCTGAAAACTGGGTTTATGCCCCGGCCATCCAGAAGGAGAAGGAAGTAATAGAGAAAACAAATGCCCAGGTCCTGTGGATCCAGGCACAACAATCCCATTCCGGCTCCCATTCCAAAGATTATGGTAAATGGAAACTTTCCGGCGGTGGCTCACTTATGGGCAAAGGTTGCCATCCGCTAACCGGCGCAATTTATCTTAAACATGTGGAAGGTAAGGTGCGTAATGGTAAACCCATACGGCCAAAATCTGTAAGCTGCAGAACCCATGCCATTACCAGGATGCCTAATTTTGAAAATGAATTACATCTACGGGATTCTTATACCGATGTTGAGGATTATGCCACCACTCACATAGTTTTTGAAGATGGAACGGTGGCCGATATTGTTGCCAGTGAGCTGCTTCAGGGTGGAGTCAAAAATTACCTGGAGGTGCATGCAAATAATCATCGTAGTATTTGTAATCTCACTCCCAATAACGCTATGCAAACCTATAATCCTGTGCATAGTAATTTTGATGATATTTATGTGGTTGAAAAAACCGGGACCAAGCAGGGCTGGTCCAGTATTTCTCCCGATGAAGCCTGGTTTAACGGCTATCAGCATGAAATGGAAGCTTTTTACCGAACTATAGGCCTGGGGGAGAATCTGGAAAGTGACAGTAATCTTGCCGGAGATGTGATAGCCACCATCTATGCTGCTTATCTTTCTGCGGAACAAAAAGGTTTGGAAACTGAAATTCCTGCTGTTTAGGAAGCTTTATTAACCTGTTACTGTTTTCAATATACTCCTTCCGGAAGAATTGCGAACAAAAAGTTCGGGAGAAAGAACAACCTTTTTTTCTATGCTCACGGCCTTGGTGCCTTTTACCTGCTCCAGGAATACCTGCGCAGCGATTTTCCCCATTAGTTGTGGAGTCTGGTCCATAGACGTTATCGGTAATTCCATATATTTTGTAAATGGCTCGTTACTGAAGCCTACCACACATACGTCTTCGGGAATCCTGATATTCCGGCTTTTAAGTTCCTGAATTGCACCTAAAGCAGAATAATCACCGGCTGAAAATATTGCGTCTGGCTTCTCATCACATTCCCAAAGTTGCGCTACTGCCTGCTGGCCGGATTCAATTTTACTGTTGGTCTGGATAATGTGCTCCGGATTTGGCGTAAAACCATGTTTCTTGAGAGCCGATTTATAACCCTCATACCGGTTTTTGTAAATTTCCAGGTTGATATCTCCGGAAAGATGGGCGATTTTATTACAACCTTCCTTAATTAAATGTTCTGTAGCCATAAAGCCCGCCTTAAAATCATCCAGCACCACAGAACTCACGCCCGGCACTTCTATCTTCCTGTCAAAAAATATTAAAGGCGTATTCTCTGCCAGGGCTTTTTTAATGTGATCTGTATTTTTGGTGGTTTTGGAAACAGACATAAAAATTCCGTCAATCTGCGTGTTTAAGAGAGCGTTCAACTGGTTGATCTCATTTTTCACTTCTTCATGGGACTGGCAGATAATTACATGATACCCATGGGGCGTGAGCTCTTCTTCAATCCCGCGGATCACCGAAGAGAAAAAGCTCCGGTTAATATACGGAACAATAACCCCCACGTTGTTGGTCCGGCCGCTCTTAAGAGCCTGGGCTAACCGGTTTTGTTTGTAATTCATTTCCAGGGCTGTTTCCGCGACTAGCTTCCTGGTTTTTTCGCTGATTTTCGGATTTTGATTAAGTGCCCGGGATACCGTGGCAGCACTTATATTCAACTTTTTGGAAATGTCATAAATGGTAACTTTTTCCTTTTGCTTCATTTAAAGTATAATAGAGCTTATCATAAACAGTCCTAATTCCAAAATAAACAACTTATGGATTGGCTTCGGACTGCTCCTGACAAATGATTAGATACAGATTTTTTAAAAATAAATAAAATTTTTGCCTTTTAGCAAATTCTATTTTATTTACGTAATCGATTACAAATTAAAGTAAAAGCTACTTATTTCAATATAATTGTAGCTTATTCTTTTTAAAATTTTTAATAGCGTATAGAAAATAAAGTGCAGCATTAAAGAAATTATTCATCTGGTACTGGGGCAAAAAGGCGGTAGTAAATTTCATATTATTTCACTTTTAAAACGTCAAATTAAAAGTATGAATTAGTATTTTTTGCTGATTTGTTATTTTTAAGAGAAAAAATTATGCTGATTAGTAAAGCTTTATTATTTTAGTGCAATCGATTACAAAATTTGGTATATGAAATTAAAAATTTTTGCAAAGCTCTCTGCGCTTTTATCAGTTATGGGCTTTTTACTTTTCCTGTCTTGTAAAGCCGGGAAAACGGAATTATCTTCTGAAAAAGCCTGGAATAGGGCTGATAAAATTCTTGAGGATATTGTAGTGCCGCACTTCCCTAACCGCACCTTTGATGTGACAGAATATGGAGCAAAGGCCGATGGCAGTACCAATAATTCTGAAGCTTTTAGAAAGGCGATAGCCGATTGTAATGCCGCCGGGGGAGGAATGGTTTTGGTTCCTGCCGGAAAGTATGTTACCGGCCCAATTCATTTAAAAAGCAATGTGAATTTTCATTTAGCTGAAGGCGCAGAAATTCTCTTTTCACAAGATAAATCCGATTATCTTCCTATGGTCCACACCTCTTATGAAGGAGTGGAACTCATGAATTATTCCCCGCTTATTTATGCCTTCAACCAGGAAAATATAGCGGTAACGGGAAAAGGAGTTTTCAATGGCCGGGCAGACAACAAGAACTGGTGGGATTGGGTTGGAAAAGAAGAATATGGATATAAAGAAGGTATGCCCAAACAAACAGATGAGCAAAATCTGCCAAGGCTGCGTAAAATGAATGAAGATGGCGTAGCGGTTGAGGAACGTACTTTTGGGGAAGGTTATAACCTGCGGCCAACATTTTTTGAGCCCTTTGGTTGCGAAAACGTTCTCGTGCAGGGCGTAACTTTTACCAACGCGCCATTTTGGGTAATGCACCCAATTAAATGCAATAATGTAACGGTAGATGGCGTGACAGTGAGGAGCCATGGTCCTAATAATGATGGTTGTGACCCCGAATATTCTAAGAACGTCCACATTAAAAACTGCCTTTTTGATACGGGAGATGATTGTATTGCCATAAAATCCGGGCGGAACAATGACGGTCGCCGGGTTGCTATTCCCAGCGAAAATATTATCGTTGAGGACTGCGTGATGAAAGATGGCCACGGCGGAGTGGTAATGGGAAGTGAAATTTCTGCAGGCGTGAGAAATGTTTTTGTGAGGAATTGCCAAATGGACAGTCCCAACCTGGACCGTGCAATTCGAATAAAAACCAATACGCTTCGCGGAGGATTCGTGGAAGACGTTTATGTAAAAGACCTTCAGGTGGGGCAGGTGAAAGAGGCCGTGTTAAAAATTAACACCTATTACGGTATCTATGCCAACCAGGAAGGGGAATTTATACCTACAATTAAAAATATTCTGTTAGAAAATGTGGTGGTGGAAAACGGGGGAGAATACGGCCTGCTGATTAAAGGGCGGGAGCAATCCCCGGTGCAGAATGTAAAGCTTAAAAATGTTACTATTAAGAATACAGAAACTCCGCTGCAGGTTGAAAATTGTGAACCTGTAACATTTGTAAATACTACTATTAATGGCAAAGAATACTAACCAAAGCAATAACTCAACAAAAATCATTTGAATCATGAAAAAAATAGCTGTTTTACCTGTTTTAGCTGCCTTTGCCCTCATTTCCTGTAATGATGGGAAGAAGGATAATAATTCTTCCGAAGAGGCTGAAGATACTTTAAAGGTAGATGATTATAATTATGATACCTATGCCGAGATATCCGTAAAAGAAGGAGGACACTGGGAAGGCCGGGAATATATTGATGGACAATTCAAAAATGTGGAGAAGCTGGATGTTCCTAAAGAACATACAGACCATAGCTGGTTCATCAGGTATGAAGGTCCGGGTTGGGAAAATGCTCAGGTTGGTTACCGTTTGTATCTCGACTGGCGAAACGCCATAGATATCTTCGGAAAAAAAGTGGATACGCTGGTATTACCATACGTGGGGCAGGATAATTTCGATTCTTACCATGAACCGGCTCCATGGGGGCAGGATATTCTGAAAGCAGGAAAATCCCTTGGAATTGGAGGGTATGGAAGATATATGAACGATACCGTGGCGCATTTCAGAAATGTGGAGAACACCCAGGCCCGGGTAAGTAATTCTGCCGGCAGTTCTTCCGTTGAAATAAATTATAAAGGCTGGAGTACAGGCCGGGATACCATAGATCTTGACTCGCAAATTACTATTTATCCCGAAGGCCGGGAATTAAAGGTGGAATTAACACCTTCCGAAGAAATTGAAGGTCTTACTACGGGAATTGTAAAGTTTGAAGATGTGCCTTTAATGCAAAAAGAAAGCGCAGGGGGGAATTGGGCATATATTGCCACTTATGGTACCCAAACCCTGGTAAATGATGAAGACAAACTGGGAATGGCCATATTTTATAAACCAGAACAGCTGGAGCAGCAGGTGGAAGGGCCAGATGATCACCTGCTGGTTTTTAAACCTACTTCAGATAAGATCACTTATTATCTCCTGGGTGCCTGGGAGCAGGAAAAAGGCGGAATTACCACAGAAGAAGGTTTTGTTTCAAATCTTGATGAACTCCTACAGACATTAGATTCAAACGATAATTTACAATAAGAATGATGAATGTTCAGAAAAACGCCGGTCGTTTATTTACTATATTTTTTACCATTACTTCAATAATGGGCTGTAAAAATACTGAAGAAAAGAAAGGTGAAGAACTCGCTGCCCCAGAGCAGGAGCAAATTGTTCCTGAAGATTTAAAATGGTCTGAAAGAATGATGCTTTCAGAAATGAAGCGTTTCCCTGAAGCCTCTAAACTTGATTTTAGGGAGGAGCCTAAATGGAGCTATACCAACGGACTCGTTTTAAAAGCAGCCAAAGAGGTTTATGAGGAAACAAATAAACAGCAATATTATGATTATATCTATGATTATGCCGATACCATGGTTACCAATCAAGGTGAGATAAGAACCTACAAGTTAAGCGACCAGAACCTGGATATGCTAAATTCGGGAAATGTGCTTTTGTATTTGTATCCAAAGACAAAAGAAGAGCGGTTTCTCGAGGCTTTAAAGTTATTAAGAAGTCAGATAGAAACCCAGCCCAGAACCAAAGAAGGTGGTTTCTGGCATAAAAAACGCTATACCCAGCAAATGTGGCTGGACGGCTTATATATGGCCGAGCCGTTTTATGCCCATTATACCCAAATGTTTAGCGAAGGGGAAAAAGCACAGGCTGCTTATGATGATATTGTGCACCAGTTCGATCTCATTCAGGAGTATGCGAAAGATGAGAAAACAGGCCTGCTTTACCATGGATGGGACTCCAGCAAACAGCAAAAATGGGCCGATAAGGAAACGGGTACTTCCCCTAACTTCTGGTCTCGCGCCATGGGCTGGTACGGAATGGCTATGGTAGATGTGCTGGATTATCTTCCGGAAGATCATGAAGGCCGGGAAAAAATCATAAGATATTTAAACGAATTTGCAGAAGCCGTTACCAAAGTACAGGATAAAGAATCCGGCCTTTGGTACCAGGTTCTGGACCAGGGTAACCGGGAAGGAAATTACCTGGAGGCATCAGGTTCTTCCATGTTCACTTACACCTTCGCCAAAGGTGTTAAAAAAGGATATCTGCCAGAAAAATATATGGAGGTTGCTGAAAAGGCCTATGATGGAATTCTTCGAAACCTTATAAGCGTAGAGAAAAACGGGGTGGTAAACCTTAACCAGGTTTGCGCGGTAGCCGGGCTTGGAGGCGATCCTTACCGGGATGCGTCTTATGAATATTATGTGAATGAAAAGATAAGGAGCAACGACCCGAAAGGTACCGGGCCATTTATTTTGGCCAGCCTTCAGTTAAACCGATAAGCCCAAACAGGAAAATGAGGAATTCTTCAATACTCGCTTTTTTATTAATTAATCTGAATCTTCTCGCGCAGGATTCAGGTAATTATAAATCTGAAGTATGGGTTTCCGATAATGAGGATGGGACCTACACGAATCCTGTACTTTATGCCGATTATTCCGATCCAGATGTTACCAGGGTAGGTGAAGATTATTACATGACGGCTTCCAGCTTTAACGCGGCGCCAGGTTTGCCCATTTTGCATTCCAAAGATATGGTGAACTGGAAATTGATCAACTACGCTTTACCCAAGCAGGTGCCGGAAGAAACTTTTGGGGTTCCGCAGCACGGGAATGGCGTGTGGGCTCCGAGCATCCGCTCCCATAAGAATGAACTTTACATTTACTGGGGAGATCCAGATCATGGAATTTATATGGTAAAGACCGATGATCCTTACGGGAACTGGGAAAAACCGGTGCTGGTTATGAAGGGCAGGGGCCTGATAGATCCCTCCCCGCTTTGGGACGACGATGGTCGGGCTTACCTGGTTCACGCTTACGCGGGAAGCCGCGCGGGAGTGAAAAGCCTTCTTTCGGTGAATAAAATGAATGCTGAAGGCACCAAGGTGCTGGATGCGGGGCGCCATGTTTTTGACGGCCACGATAATCAGCCAACCATAGAAGGTTCAAAATTTTATAAAAGGAACGGTTATTATTACATTTTTGCCCCTGCCGGCGGAGTGCCCACCGGCTGGCAGCTGGTGCTAAGGTCGAAGCATATTTACGGCCCCTATGAGGAAAAGATTGTTCTTGAACAGGGTAGTACAGCAATAAATGGTCCGCACCAGGGTGCATGGGTGCCAACGCCCGGAGGTGAAGACTGGTTTTATCATTTCCAGGATGTGGAGGCTTATGGCAGGATTGTGCATTTGCAGCCTATGCGCTGGAAAAATGACTGGCCGGTGATGGGCGAGGACAAAGACGGCAATAGCATAGGAGAGCCGGTAAAAACCCATGAGAAACCAAAGATTAAGGGGGAATATTCTGTGGTCACTCCGGCAGAATCTACCGAATTTAAGGGCGACAGCCTGGGGCTGCAGTGGCAGTGGAATGCAAATCCTGAAGTGGTGTGGTACGCTAAGCTTCCGGGGAACGATTACCTGAGGTTATTTTCTATAAAAACTCCCGTGAATGTTGAAAATCTCTGGATGGCCCCAAATTTATTGCTGCAAAAATTTCCGGCCCCAAATTTTACCGCTACAACGAAAATAAGCCTTTTTCCGGAGGAAGCTCAGGAAGGCAAACGGGCAGGGCTCATTATTATGGGAATGGATTACGCCACCTTAACATTAACGCATGATAAAGACGGCTTTATTATTAAGCAAACCCAGGCAATAAACGCCATAGACGGCGAAGAGGAAGTAACCATTGCTGAAAAACGAATCAAGTCTAATCATATTATTTTCCGGGTACAGGTGAGTGCTCCTAATGCCATTTGCAGTTTTAGTTATAGTGAAGACGGGCAGAATTTTACCAATATCGGGGAAGCTTTCCAGGCAAAGCCCGGGAAATGGATTGGCGCCAAGGTAGGCTTGTTCAGCGTGAGTACACAGGAAGCCAAGAGGGGCGGTTATGCCGATGTGCAGTATTTTAGAATCAGTGAATAATAGTAATGCCAGAGATCATGCTGAGACCAGTGATAAAGGAATTTTCATGCCGTAGGGATACGCCGCAATCTTCTTTACGTTGGAATTTTTTGGTTCGTTTTTTTTGGACAGGCAAAAAATGAACAATATGAAACAAAATAAATTATTAATGACCGAAGGGAAAATTTTATTATTGAAATGAATACGTCTATGGAAGCCTGTCTGCTGACAAGGCAGGCCTGTTTCAACATCTCATATTTCTGAAAAAAATTCAGCGATAATATTTCTGAATCTCATGAAAATTTCAAATAGCAAGTAAATGAAAACAATTATAAAAATATGCCTGTCAATCTTCACAATTTCATGCTTCGGAATGCTTCCTGCACAGGAGAATACGGACTGGCTTTATAAGAATATCGAATTTGAGATGCCCAGGGTGCAGGAGCCGGAATTTTTCGATTACGAGGTGAATATCCTGGATTTCGGCGCGGTAGGGAATGGCCTTCAGAAAAATACTGAAGCTTTTGAAAAAGCCATCGCCAGTGTTGCTGAAAAAGGCGGGGGCAGGATAATTGTGCCCAGGGGAATGTGGCTTACCGGGCCCATTCACTTCCGCAGCAATATAAACCTGCACCTGGAGGATGGCGCTTTTATAATTTTCAGCAAAGATTTTAACGATTACCCCCTGGTACGCACCAGTTTTGAAGGTTTAAATACCGTACGCTGCGTTTCTCCCATCAATGCCCGGGATGTGGAAAATATCGCTATTACCGGGAATGGGATTATTGACGGCAGCGGGAATGCCTGGCGCCCGGTAAAAAAAGGGAAAATGACCACTTCTCAATGGGAGGAGCTGGTAAAGTCTGGCGGGGTTCTGTCTGAAGACCAAAAAATGTGGTTCCCTTCCGAAGGTTCTAAAAAAGGCTATAACAGTACCTCAAATTTTAACGTTCCCGATAAAATTTCAGATGAAGAACTAAATGCGGTAAAAGATTTTCTAAGGCCGGTAATGGTGAGCATTGTCAACAGTAAAAAAATCCTGCTGGACGGGCCAACTTTTCAGAATTCGCCGGCCTGGAATATTCACCCGCTAATGAGTGAAGATATTACCATCCGCAATCTTACGGTTAGAAACCCCTGGTATTCGCAAAATGGGGACGGGCTGGACCTGGAATCCTGCAAAAATGTGGTGATCTATAACAATAGTTTTGATGTTGGCGATGATGCGATTTGTTTTAAATCGGGTAAAAATGAGGATGGCCGGGAGCGCGGAATGACTACCCAAAACGTGATTGTAAAGAACAATATCGTTTACCACGGGCATGGCGGCTTTGTAATTGGCAGTGAAATGTCTGGCGGTGTGAAAAATGTGCATGTTTCCAACTGTACATTTATTGGCACCGATGTGGGCCTGCGGTTTAAAAGCACCCGCGGCCGGGGCGGCGTGGTGGAGAATATCTTTATTTCTGATATTGATATGATCAATATTCCCACCGAAGCCATCAGGTTCAATCTTTTTTACAACGGCAATTCGCCTGTTCTTGAGGAAGACCAGGATGCTGAAGATGAGGCACGTGATGAAAGCCTGGTTGCGGTAACCGAAGAAACGCCCTCCTTCCGCAATATTCACATGAAGAATATTACCGCGACAGGCTCGAATACCGCGGCCTTCTTTATGGGGTTGCCTGAAATGAAATTACAAAATGTGAGCCTCGAAAATGCCATTCTGGAAGCCGGAAAAGGTATAAGCATTATAGATGCCGACGGGATAAAGCTTAAAGATGTAAAAGTGCTGCAAAAGGAAGGGCCTGCGCTGGTGCTATATAACAGCAAAAACGTAGTGTTGAACAATTTTGAATACAAAAGGAATAAAGAGGGGGCTTCAATAAAAATTCTGGGTAAGAGCGAAAAAATCGATTTTTTGGGAATTCCTGAAGCTGATATTTTAAAAAAAGTATCGGTAGGTTTTCAGTCAAAAAAACAGAAAACTCTAATTGAGGTAGAAAATGCACAGCAGTTGGTACAGGCTATAGATAAAGCCAGGCCCGGGGATTCCATTTTTGTACATGCCGGGAATTATGCTCTAAAAGAGCGGATTTATATCAATGATTCCGGTACGGCTTCAGAAAAAATATACCTGGTTGGAGATACTCGCGGGGAGCGTCCAAAACTGGACTTTTCGGCAATGGAGGAGAATTCCTCAAACCAGGGAATCGTGCTTAAAGCAGATAACTGGCATATTAAAGGCCTGCGTTTTTTTAAAGCGGGAGACAATGGGATGCATGTAAGGGGAAATAATAACATGATTGAATTTTGCAGTTTTTCTGAATGTGCCGATACCGGCCTTCAGCTGGACGATGGGGCTTCAAATAATACCATTTTAAACTGCGATTCCTACTATAATGCCGATTCCAAACTTGAAAATGCCGATGGTTTTGCCGTGAAAATGGATGTGGGTTCGGGGAACAAATTTATAGGTTGCCGCGCCTGGAACAACCTGGACGATGGCTGGGACGGCTACCTTCGCGAGGCCGATAATGTCAAGACCACCTACGAAAACTGCTGGGCGTTCAATAATGGTTATTTAAAGAACGGCAGCAAGGGAAAAGGGGATGGCAACGGATTTAAAACCGGTGGAAGCGATAATAAAACTCGTAAACACAACGCCTCTTACTATCGCTGCATGGCGGTAAATAATGCAAGCGATGGGTTTGACCATAACAGTAACCGCGGAATAGTTTCTATTATTAATTGTTCTGCTACAGCAAATGGAAGAAACTTCGCTTTTTCAGAGAAAAACGGACTCGAAAAAATTGTCCTTATCAATAACCTGGTTTTTGGGGATTTGGGAAAATATAATGCCGAAGTTGAAGAAGTAAGGAACAACAGCTGGCAGATGAATATAGATATTGATCAAAATGATTTCATTTCAATGGATACTTCAGAATTGGCGGCACCAAGGAAAAGTGATGGCAGTCTGCCGGATATTCGTTTTATGCGTCCTGCGGAAGGAAGTCAGCTGGTGAATGTAGGCACTAAGCTTAAAAAATCTTATTCGGGAAAAGCGCCGGATCTTGGAGCGCTGGAATCTGAACCAATGGAATATTATCAGCCATAATCAAAAATTAAAAAACCGGGTAAAAATAAATTCAGCATCAAAATGTTTTTCAAGAACCATCTAATTATACTGGTGATAATTAGCTTTTTCGCTATTCCTATTCGTGCCCAACAGCACGAAATAAAACCCTATACTATACCGGGGACTTACGAAAAACTCAAGAAGGATTATCCTTTTATTAGTCCTGTGGAAAGCCTTTCTTCTGAAAATATTATCGCTGAAGAAGATGTGGTTTATAAGAAATCAGCCGAAAAAGATTTAAAGGCCGATGTTTATATGCCAAAGGCTGAAAATGGTAAAAATTACCCCGCGGTTTTGCTTATCCATGGTGGCGGCTGGCTTACCGGAAGTAAGGAAAACCAGCGTATTATGGCACAGTATCTTGCAAAGAATGGTTATGTGGCGGTAACTGCCGCTTATAGATTGGGTACTGAAGCTATTTATCCTGCGGGAGTGAAGGATTTAAAAGACGCTATAAAATGGATGCGCCGGAATGCCGAGAAATACCACCTGGATCCTGAAAAAATCGCGGTTCTTGGAGCTTCGGCGGGAGCGCAGCTGGCAACCCTGCTGGGTGCAACTCCCGGTGCTGAAAAGTATAATACTGAAAATAATGATTTTTCAGATAAAGTCGAGGCGATTGTGAATATAGACGGAATAGTTTCCTTTGTCCATCCCGAAGCTGAGGAAGGCTGGATGGGGGCCACCTGGCTGGGCGGTTCCAGGGATAGCAAACCCGAAATATGGAAAGAAGCTTCCCCGCTGGAATATGTAAATGAAAATACTCCGCCCACCCTTTTTATCAACAGTTCGCAGGCCCGTTTTCACGCAGGAAGGGACGATATGATCAAAATTTTAGATGAACTCGGAATTTATTCCGAAGTGCATACCATTGAAAATTCGCCGCACTCCTTCTGGCTGATGCATCCGTGGTTTGAGGAAACTTTGAATTTAACAACATCTTTCCTGGATAAGGTGCTGCAGAATCCTTCTTCGGCTAAAAAGGCCTATCGGGAAATTACCGTGGCACAGGATGGTTCAGGCGATTTTGCCAAAATTCAGGAAGCCATAAATTCCACCCGAGATCTTGGCCCGGGGGAAGTGGTAATTCATATAAAAAATGGAACCTATAATGAAAAACTGGAAATCCCCAGCTGGAAACATCAGTTAACATTAATTGGCGAGAGTAAGGAAGGTACAATTATCACCAATAACGACTATTCAGGAAAAATGGATCCCCAGACTGGGAATAAGCATTCTACTTTTACATCTTACACTGTGCTGGTGCGCGGCGATGATATCAAAATTAAAAACCTTAGCATTAAAAACGCTTCCTGCGGGGAAGGGCAGGCTGTGGCCCTGCATGTTGAAGGTGACCGTTTTATGATTAAAAACTGCAACATCCTGGGTTGCCAGGATACCATTTATACCGCCACAGAAGGCAGCAGGCAGCTGTATCTTAGTTGTTACATAGAAGGCACAACAGATTTTCTCTTTGGAGAAGCTACTGCCGTTTTTAAGAATTGCACCATCCAAAGTCTTAAAAATTCGTATGTAACGGCTGCGGCAACTCCCCAAAACCAGGAATTTGGCTATGTGTTCATCGATTGCAAATTGATTGCTGCGGAAGGCGTAGATGAAGTTTACCTCGGGAGGCCCTGGCGTCCTTATGCCAAAACGGTTTTTATCAATACTGAATTAGGTGAGCATATTGTTGCGGAAGGCTGGGATCCGTGGAAGGGGGACGCGATGTTCCCGAATAAGGAAAACACGGCTTTTTATGCTGAATACAACAGTTTTGGGCCGGGGGCTTCTCCCCAAACCCGCGTGCCCTGGGCTCATCAATTAAACAGAAGGGAGGCGCAAGAGTACACACTGAAGAATATCTTTAGTAGCTGTGAAGACTGGTTTTGGGCTTCTCAGGTAACTAACAACAGGAAATAGAAATGGAAAAGCTTAAAAGAATGGATAAAATGATTCTCTGTTTACTGATGATCTTGTCTGTGAAAGTTACGGCGCAGCAGAAGACCACTTTATATTTAATAGGGGATTCCACCATGTCTGATAAAAAAGACCCGGAAGAAAATCCGGAACATGGCTGGGGCCAAATGCTTCCGCAATTAATGACTTCAGAAATAAATATTAAAAACCATGCGGTGAATGGCAGAAGTACACGGAGCTTTATTTCTGAAGGTAGATGGGAAAGAGTCAAGAGTAAACTGCAGCCGGGGGATTTTGTCTTTATACAGTTTGGGCATAACGATCAAAAAATTAAAGATCCGGAACGATATACCAATCCGTTTACGCAGTACAGGGCAAACCTGGAAAAGTTTGTGAGGGAAACCCGTGAAAAAGGTGCAACCCCTGTTTTAATGAGTTCTATAGTAAGAAGAAATTTTAATGATGAGGGCACTCTTGTGGACACACACGGCGAATATCCTCTTGTTATCCGTATGGTGGCTAAAGATCTAGAAGTACCATTTATAGACATGCAGTTGCTCACGGAACAATTGGAAATAGCTTATGGCCCTGAAGCTTCCAAAGACCTGCACCTGCACCTGGAACCCGGAGAAGATCCTTACGAACCGGACGGCCGCCACGATGATACCCATTTATCAGAAAAAGGGGCGACTATCGTGGCAAGCCTGGCGCTGCAGGAAATTGCAAAACAGGGCCTGGAATTGAAGAAATTCGTAAAACCCGAAGTATTGAAAAAGGATTTAATAAAGAAATAAAATCGAAGTAATGTTAAACAAGTTCAATTTTAAACGTCAGTTAAAAAATGCCGTTTTAGGTATGGCATTTCTAGCTGGAATGCTGCAACAATCCGTAGCTCAGGAAGGTGAAAATTCATGGGAAAAGGCGCAACATCAGGACGGGGAATGGTATGCTTCTGCAGAAGCACAGCGAATTGCAGACAATGTTTTGCTTTATCAACATGACAATGGCGGATGGTATAAGAACATAGATATGGCAGATAAGCTGACTTCCGCAGAAAAAGACAGCCTGAGAAGCCTAAAATCGAAGTCGGTTGGCACTACCATAGACAATGGCGCGACCCATACCCAGCTAAGGTACCTGGCAAAAGTTTATGAGGCCACCGGCAGGAAAGAATATAAAGAAGCATTTCTGGAAGGAATAGATTATTTGTTAAAAGCACAATACGACAATGGCGGCTGGCCCCAGTTTTATCCCATAAGGGAAGGCTATTATGAGCATATTACCTATAATGACGGGGCGATGATTGGGGTGATGGAACTGCTACGGAACATCTCCAAAAACAACAAGCCGTATAACTTTGTAAATGCAGGCCGCAGGAAGAAAGCCAAAGAAGCTATAGAAAAGGGCCTGGAGGTGATCCTCGCCACTCAGGTTAAGGTAGATGGCAAATTAACGATCTGGTGTGCACAGCATGATAAAGATGACTACAGTCCCGCAAAAGCAAGGGCATATGAGCTTCCATCTTTAAGCGGAAAAGAAAGCACCGGCATTGTGGAGTACCTGCTTAAAATTGAAAATCCTTCAGAAGAAGTTAAGCGCTCCATCAGGAGTGCGGTAAAATGGTTTGAGGCGCACAAAGTAATGGGAGAAAAAGTAGTTTGGGTAAAAGATACTTCTTATGTTGAAGGGTACGACAGGGTGGTAATTAAAGATGATGCGGGTGGCCCTCTTTGGGGAAGGTTTAATGATATAAAAACCGGCACTCCTATTTTTGTTGGCCGTGACGGAATTATTAAGCAGCACCTGGCAGATATTGAGCAGGAACGCAGGGTAGGTTATAATTATATAGATAATTATGCTGAAGATTTGCTGAAGCGGGAATACCCCGAATGGGAGAAGAAGTATTAAAGGCCATAGACCGCTTCGCTGAAAGAAAAAAGAAAATAGACCAAAGACCGCTGTGCTGAAAGAGGAAAGAAAATAGATCCTGGCTCAATACCGATTCTTGTTTGGGGTAGGAGAAGGTAATTTAATTTATGAGGATTTTTCGGCCTATCGAATATTTATCAATAAAGATTCGTAAGCCTAGATTTTCTTGGTTCGTTTTTTCATCAATGGAAAAAATGAACAGATTGTAATTAAATCAATGGTTCAAAAAGTAAAATATGTTACAGGGAAAAACATTTTTAAAAGAAAAGGAATCGGCATGGGAAGACGCCGGGGAAGGTATCACCAGGAAGATTACAGGCCACAACAGTCAGATGATGATGGTAAAGGTGAAGTTTGAAAAAGGCGCGATCGGGTTTGTACATGATCATTTTCATACACAATCTTCGTATGTTGCTTCCGGTAAATTTAAAATCACCATAGACGGGCAATCCGAAATCCTGGAAAAAGGCGATACATTTTTTGTGCAGCCAAATTTAAAACATGGGGCAGAGTGCCTGGAGGCCGGGATTTTAATAGATGTTTTTAGTCCTGTGAGAGAAGATTTTCTTTAATAGAGTTATATGAAAAAGCTAATTCCTGGTTTAATTCTTTTTCTGCTTAGTGCTGCAGCGGGATTCGCGCAGGACTTTACCGCGCTCTGGCCAGCAGGAAAAATGCCCAATTCCAAAGGTATCAAGCTGGAACATATTGAAGCAAATCAACGAATTACTCAGATGGCTGAACCGGGTTTTTACAGTTTTTTACCAGCCGCTGAAGATAATAAGGGAGCGGCTGTATTGGTACTGCCTTCCGGAGGTTACCACCATCTCACCTATAATCTTGGTGGCTTTCAGGTAGCAAAGTGGTTTAATACGTTAGGAATACCAGCTTTTGTGCTTAATTACCGCCTGCCCACTTCCCCCGATCTGGAGATTAGATATAAAGGCCCTATTCAGGATGCGCAGCGTGCAATGAAAATTATACGGGCCAATGCTAAAAAATATAATATAGATCCTGATAGAATTGGGGTTTTCGGGACATCTGCCGGTGGGCATCTGGCAAGTACATTAGGAACACATTCGGGGGATTTTTCAGTTATTGAAAATGATAGTTTAGCCGAAGTTTACTTCAGTCCGGCCTTCATGATCCTGGTGTCCCCCGTAATCAGTTTTGGGAAATATGCGCATGAGGGAAGCCTGGAAAATTTGCTTGGCAAATCTTCTTCCGAAGAATTAAAAGAGGAATATTCAAACGATTTGCAGGTCACTGAGGACACACCTCCTTCGTTTCTGGTCCATGCCCAGAACGACCCCGTGGTTGATCCCATGAACAGCATTTTGTTTTACCAGGCTCTACTGGAACACCAGGTAACGGCCAGCCTGCATGTTTTTCCGCAGGGAAAGCATGTAATTGGGATAATCAATGATTCTGCTTTTACCGATGAATGGAAAAGCTTATGTGCAGAATGGCTGCTGGAAATGGGTTTAATTAATTGAGGAGTGTAGGGGATTTTAAAAACATTTAGTTAACTTAAATTTTCTGCAACAGAGAAAACAATAATATGAAAAGAATTTTTGAACAAAGCTGGAGATGGTATGGGCCACAGGACCCGGTAAGCCTTAGCACCATAAAGCAGGCCGGGGCAAACGGGGTGGTTACCGCTCTACATCATATCCCCGTTGGGGAAGTCTGGACGGTGGAAGAGATTGAAAAACGCAAAAAACTGCTTGAAGACAGTAATAAGCAACATCCTTTCGCGCTGCACTGGAACGTGGTGGAAAGCCTTCCCGTGCATGAACATATTAAACAGGCAAGAACAGACAGGGGTAAGTTTATAGAAAATTACAAGCAAAGCCTAAGAAACCTTGGCAAATGCGGGATCACCCGCGTATGCTACAATTTTATGCCTGTGCTGGACTGGTTGCGCACTAACGTAAGGTATCAGCTGGAAGATGGCAGTACGGCCCTTCTTCATAACCTGGAAGACCTTATAATTTTTGATTTGTTTATTCTGAAAAGGGATAACGCTGAAGCAGATTATGATGCAGATCTGATTGAAAAAGCCAAAGCCAAATATGCTGAAATGGAGCAGGAAGAACTGGAGGTGCTTAAGCAAAGTCTGCTAATGGCATTGCCTGGAGATAAAGAAGGTTTTACGCTGGAAAAATTAAGGAATGGGCTGAAGGATTATGAGGGGATTTCAGCAGAACAGTTAAGGGAACATCTGGTGGAATTTCTAGAAGAAGTGGTTCCTGTGGCAGAAGAAGCCGGGGTGGTTATGGCCATTCACCCAGATGATCCGCCATGGCCGGTACTGGGACTGCCAAGGGTGGTAAGCACCGCTTCAGATCTTGATTATATTTTCAGTGAGGTGCCGCAGAAGGCTAATGGACTTACCTTTTGTAGCGGTAGTTTAGGTGCTTCAGAGAAAAATGATTTGCCGGAAATTATTCAGAAGTATTTTGACCGTATTCATTTCGTCCACCTAAGGTCTGTTCAGCGGGAAGAAAATTCCAGGTTTTACGAAGCCAATCATCTGGAAGGCAGTGCCGGAATGTACAGGCTGGTAAGGAGCTTTTATGAACTTCAGAAGAAAAATAACAGCTCAGCTTTACCTATGCGGCCAGACCATGGGCATGAAATGCTGGATGACCAGGGCAAACCATATTACCCGGGATATTCTGCTGTGGGCCGGCTGAGAGGGCTTGCAGAATTACGCGGACTTGAATTTGGAATACTGAATACTTTAGAAAATCAACAATATTAAATATATGTATAATTTAGATAATAAAGTAGCGGTAATTACAGGTGGAAACGGAGTATTGGGAGGAGCCATCGCTATGGGCCTGGCCAAAAATGGCGTTAAAGTGGGCATCCTGGGGCGTAGTGAAGATACCGTGCAGGAAAGGGTGGAGGAAATTAAAAACTCAGGCGGGGAAGCAGTTGCACTGGTAGCCGATGTGTTGGATAAAGAAAAGCTGATTTCAGCAAAGGAAAAAATCGAAGCCGAATTTGGCACAGTGGATATCCTGGTGAACGCCGCGGGTGGCAACATGAAAGGCGCGACAATTACTCCGGAGCAAAGTATTTTTGATCTTGATATTAGTGATTTTGACAAAGTGAGTCAGCTAAATTTTAAGGGAACCGTGCTACCTACTTTAGTTTTTGCAAAGGGAATGGTGGAAAAAAAGAAAGGCAGTGTAATCAATATTTCATCTATGGCCGCGCAAAAGGCACTTACCAGGGTGATGGGCTATTCGGCGGCCAAGGCAGCGGTAGATAATTTCACCAAATGGCTTGCTGTGGAAATGGCGCATAAGTATGGAGATGGGATCCGGGTGAATGCAATTGCACCAGGATTTTTTATAGGAGAGCAAAACAGGAGCCTTCTTCTTAATGAAGACGAAAGCCTCACCTCCAGGGGCGAAACAATTATTACACAGACTCCAATGAAGCGCTTTGGAGAACCCGAAGAATTGCAGGGCGCTGCAAACTGGCTGGCAGGAGATGAATCTTCTTTTGTTACCGGCATTGTAATTCCTGTAGACGGAGGTTTTGGGGCATTTAGCGGCGTATAAAAAATAAAAATTATGGCAAGATTAGGGAAATATTCTTTTGGAACAGGGGACAGGTTTGGAAAAGAAGGAAAAGCACAGCTTAAAGCGGTGCTTAAAATGCAGGAAAAAGGAATTGAAGTAATACCGGTGTGGAATAAATCCAACCGGGAGCATCTAACGGTTGGAACCAAAGCGCCCGAAGTGAGAAAAGAAGCCGATAATGCCGTAAAAGAATTGGGGTATAAAGGCGACTATCTGGTGGATGCCGATCATATCAGCCTACAGACAGTAGAACCTTATCTTGCCGTAAGCGATTTTTTTACCATAGATGTAGCCGATTTTATAGGGAAAAAAGCTTCGGAAAAGGAGGAAGAAGAATTTCTTGAATTTTTTGAAAAATACCTGGGTGATTTTGAAATTCAAGGAATTGAACACAGAATTGAAATTTCAAAAATGCATCTCAGGAAAATGCTGGATAATTTTCTGCTGGCAATGAGTAAAGCCGGAGAAGTTTACTGGTATATAGCTTCGGAAAAAAAAGAGGAATTTTCTACTGAAGTTTCTATAGATGAGGTGGAGAGCCCGCAAACACCGGTGGAACTATTTTTTATCCTGGCGGCCCTGGCTTTCTATAAAGTACCCGTTAATACCATAGCACCCAAGTTTACAGGAGAATTTAACAAGGGTGTGGATTATCGTGGCGACCTGAAGCAATTTAAAAAGGAGTTTGAAGAAGACCTTTTGGTACTGAAATTTGCCATTCAGGAGTTTGGGCTTCCGCAAAATTTAAAACTGAGCGTCCACAGCGGCAGCGATAAGTTCTCTATTTATCCGGTTATGCAGGAGCTTATTAAAAAACATGATGCCGGGCTGCATCTAAAAACTGCCGGCACCACCTGGCTGGAAGAGTTAATTGGCCTTGCCGAAAGCGAAGGGGAAGCCTTCAGTTTTGCGAAGGAAATTTATGCTGAAGCTTTAGAGCGCTATGAAGAGCTTACCAAAGATTATACAGAAGTGCTTTCCATAGATAAAGACGAATTACCTTCCGCAGAAGGATTCACAAGCGGGAAAGATTTTGCCAATGCGCTAAGGCACGACCAAAAAAGCAATGCCTATAATCCCAATTTTCGGCAATTGTTGCATTGCGCGTATAAAGTAGCTGCTGAAAAAGATAATTTTCAGGAATTACTGGAAAGGCACAGGGCTAAAATAGAAGAAAACGTTACCTATAATCTTTACGAAAGGCACCTGAAAAATATTTTTCCTGCCTAACCAAAAAACAAAATTAAATGGACAGACACATTACCCTGGGAGAATTTATAATTGAAAATCAAAAGGATTTTCCATACGCCAAAGGAGAATTAAGTGCCTTGCTAAGTTCCATAAGATTGGCGGGAAAAGTAGTGAACCAGCAGATAAATAAAGCCGGGCTGGCCGAAATTTTAGGTAAAGCCGGTAAAGAAAACGTGCAGGGAGAGACGCAGGCAAAGCTTGATATTATGGCAAATGAAGTGTTTATCAGTACATTAAGAAATCGCGGCGAGATTTGCGGTCTGGCTTCAGAAGAGATGGAGGATTTTCTCGCTTTTGATGAAGATATGCATAAAGATGCCAAGTACATCGTGCTTATAGATCCTCTGGATGGTTCTTCTAATATTGATGTGGACATCACGGTGGGAACCATTTTCAGCATCTACCGCAGGAAGTCTGAAACTGGAAATACCGTCAATATGGAAGATTTTCTCCAGCCGGGAGAGAACCAGGTTGCTGCCGGTTACCTTATTTATGGAACCTCTACTATTCTCGTTTATACTACAGGAAACGGGGTAAATGGTTTTACTTTTGATCCTGGAATAGGATCCTTTTTCCTGTCACACCCAGATATTAAATTTCCTGAAAAAGGGAATATTTATTCCGTTAATGAAGGGAATTATGTGCATTTTCCAGACGGTGTTAAAAAATACATCAAATGGGTGCAGCAGATTGATGAAGAGGATGGCCGGCCTTTTACTTCCAGGTATACCGGCTCCCTGGTGGCAGATTTTCATCGGAATATGCTTTTAGGCGGTATTTATCTGTATCCCCAGGGAACCACTGCGCCTAATGGTAAGTTGCGATTGTTATATGAATGTAATCCCATGGCATTTCTTACAGAACAGGCTGGGGGAAAAGCATCGGACGGGCTTAGAAGAATTATGGAATTACAGCCAAAGGAACTGCATGAGCGGGTACCATTTCTTTGCGGGAATAAAGAGATGGTGGAGAAAGCTGAAAATTTTATTAAAGAGAATCAATCCTGAAAATTCCAATGCTGGTGCAAATACCCGAAAAGGCTTTGCATTTTTTGGCCTAGCGGAAAAGGAGTATACAAACAAAACAGCTGCCTTAAAATAAATTACTTAAATGCTTTTTTAAGCTATTCGGAATTTTATTTTAAGGCAGCCGGTAAATAAAAATGCTTGATTTTTTCTTGTAAAAGAAATTAAACCTTAACCACAATTTTACCTTTTTGCTGGTTGGATTCCATGTATTTATGGGCTTCTACAATATCTTCAAAAGCAAAGGTCTTATCAATAGCAGGTTTAAACTTTCCTTCTTCCAGCGCTTTGAAAATATAATCCTTCGCAGGTTTTAATTTTTCAGGATTGGTGGTGATATCCATTAATATATACCCCTTAATGCTAAGCCTGTTTTTCAGAAGGGAACCAAAGGGAAAAGCAGCAGATTCGCCCGATAGGGAACCGTATTCTATGATGGTTGCCTGCTCTGCCGCGGCTTTGGCCAGTGCTTCAATAATGGGTCCGCCAATAGGGTCGAATATAATGTTGAAACCTTTCTCTCCGGTAATTTCTATTGCTTTTTTAACTAAATCCTCATCATCGGTAACAATAACATGATCTGCCCCTGCATTCAGGAGATCCTGCTTTTTTTCCTGTTTCCGGGTGCTGGCAACGGCAATACCACCCTTGGCTTTAGTAATATCTATAGCAGCCAGGCCAACGCTGCTGCTGGCAGCGGTAATCAGCACATAATCATCTTTTTTCAGGTGGCCGGTTTCCACCAATCCTCCGTATGCCGTTATAAAAGGCATCCAGATAGCCGCGGCTTCTTCCGCAGAAAGATTTGAGGGATATTTCGCCACCGCGTGTTCCGGCACGATAACATCTTCACCATACATTCCATATTCCTTCATAGAGAAGGAAGGAATCGTACTAACTTTGTCTCCTGCTTTAACCGATTTTACATTGCTCCCCACAGCATCTACCACACCACTGGCTTCATAACCTATCTTTGAAGGGAAATCGGGTTGTTCCAGATATTGGCCGCTTCGAAAAGCTACTTCAGCCCGGTTAAGCCCAATTGCTTCAGTTTTAAGCCGTACCTCATTTTCTTTAGGTTCCGGTAGGGTGACCTCTTCTATTTTGAGTACCTCTGCAGGACCCGTTTCATGAAATTGTACAATTCGTGTTTTACTCATAGCTTTTATTTTTTTGAAGCTAAAAGTTCGTGATTAGTGCTTTTCGAAACAAAAAGTTTAGCATAAATAACATAATGTTTGCAAAGGCTTTTACAATGTTAATGGTGTTCTTAATATTTACTCATCCCGTTTGATTTCAAATCCTTCAGGTGGCACGGCGCCCATTAAATTCTTTACAAAATAATCCCAGCGCCGTCGCATCATATAAGAATTGTCTTCTCCATAGCCGTGGCGTGCGTTGGGAAAAATGATGAGGTCAAAATCTTTATTTGCGTCAATTAACGCGTCAATCAAAAGATATGTGTTGTATGGCGGCACATTATCATCAAGTCCGCCATGCGCGATCAATAAATCCCCCTGAAGGTTTTCCGCGTAATTCTGGTTGGCCTGGATTTCATAATTTGAACCTTCCTCATTTTCCTGCAGGAGCCCTATGTAGTGCTCGCCCCAATCATCTTCATAATTCCGGTTATCGTGATTTCCGGATTCTGAAATTCCTACTTTATAAAATTCCGGATAGCGAAACATGGCTGCCGCTGTGGCAAAGCCGCCGCCGGAATGCCCCCATATTCCCACACGCTCAAGGTCCAGGTAGGGATATTTTTCTGCCAGTTGTTTTAATCCGGCAATCTGATCTTCCAGGGTATTATCTGCCATATTGCCGTAGCAGGCATCGTGGAAAGCTTTAGAGCGGCCCGGGTTACAGGTGCCGTCTATCACCACAACCACAAAGCCAAGTTCAGCCAGGGCCTGATGGTCCCTCCGGGAAGCTGAAAAAGAACGGCTGCCAACGCCACCACCTTGTGGCCCCGGATAAATATAGTTTACCACAGGGTACTTTTTAGATTCGTCGAGAGTTGTGGGGGTAAACATTAAACCATATAAATCCCAACGCCCGTTTGCCGATTTTACGGTTATGGGTTTTGGGGGCTGCCAGCCTTCAGCTTTTAATGCTGAAATATCCTGCTGCTCCAGCTCCATAATTTTTTTACCATTCATATTTCTTAAAACTGAAATATTGGGAACATCGGGTTGGGAATAATTATCTACAAAATAATCGCCTTCAGGAGAAATGTTAACACTGTGGTTGCCATCTTCCGGGGTCAATAATTCAAGATTTTTTCCGCTGAAGTTTATACTGTAAAAATGACTAAAATAGGGGTCACGGCCTTTTTCCCGGCCATTGGCCATAAAGTAAAGCCTGCGTTTCTCTTCATCTACTTTAAGGAGGCGGGTTACCACAAAATCCCCTTTGGTAATCTGGTTTTTAAGTTCTCCGCTCTTGGCATCGTATAGATAAAGATGGCCCCAGTTGTCCCTTTCGGAATACCAGATAACTTCATTGGAATCTGGCAAATAGCGCCAGTTGATGGAACCCTGTCCAGATTCGTATTGGGTTGGCACTTCTTCGGTAAAAATTTCCCTGACTTCACCAGTTTTAGCATCAGCAATACGCATCCGGGCGATTTTATGGTCACGGGAGCTGGAGACAAAAGCCAGTTTTTCTGAATTTGGGGTCCACTGGTTATCATCAAACGAGCCGGAACAGGAAATATCATCGCAGGAAGTGCCACGACGTGGATCTGCAGGGATCTGGAGCGGGATTATTTCCCCGCTTTCGGTATCTATAATTAGTCTTTCAATTTTAATAATTTCATCATCCTGCGGAATGGGATACTTCCATTGCTGCAGTTTTGGCTCACCCACAGTTGTTTCCACAAGATACATATCACTAACATGGCGTTGGTCCTGCCGGTAGGTTGCAATTTTTTTGGAATCGGGGGACCAGAGCAGGATTGGTTTGTCACTTTTTCTCCAGCCGGCATTATCTGTGGCATAGCCGTAGTTTTCAATTCCATTTGTGGTAAGCCGGGTTTCCTCGTTGGTTTTAGTATCGCGGATCCACAGGTTCCAGTCCCGTATAAAAGCTACTTTGGAACCGTCTGGCGAGGCAACTTCAGTTCTTGAAATCTGCTGCCGGTTATTTGCTGAAGTATCGGCGCCAATTAGTTCTTCCAGTTTTTCAGCAGTTTGTTTTGATTTCTGCTTTGGGTCCACCAGTACAAATAAGTTGCCTTCAGCGGTAGAATTCCTGTACCAGAATTTTCCATTTTCCATCCAGTTTGGGCGTACGTAGCTACTGTACACCAACGGAAAAGTATTGAAACCAAGAAATTTTACGGCATGTTCATAATCATCTTTAGTAAGGACTTTTTGCTGGTCCTGTTGCCCATAACAAATCGAAAGAAAAGTGATAAAAATGAGGCTTAGAATGCTGTTCTTTTTCATTTCAGTATTAAAAATATTGCAATTGATATTATCCCCTAGGAGTTTTACTGCTTCGGATTTTCAATATACAGACATTCCGGAAAACAGATAGAAAAAGGTAAGCTTAATAATTGCAATTTTCAGGTATTCACAAAGTTTAGGTTACAGGAAAAAACCTGAGGATCCAAAGCTTAAAAATGAAAGCGGAAATTACCAATTACGATTTTCATCCTCCAGGAATTTGAGAAATATGAAATTGAATTACTGGAATACTGCTTTTTATCTCCTAATATTCTGTAGTTAACCTTAGCAGGGCTGCCTGGCTTTTCAGGTATTTTACAATTACCTGGATTTCCTTTAGTTTAGCTGAAATAAATGAATTCTCCCTGTTGTTCACCAGGAATAAAGAACTGTCTCCCAATTCAAACTTCCTCCGTTCTGCCGAAACCAGCCTTTCATAATCGGAAACCAGATTATTCATCTTTAACCGCTGATTCCTGTAGGAGGTAATTTCGCCCTGGACAGCTTTTAATTTATTAAGGATTTCCAGATTGGCGTTCATAAGTTCATACCTGGAATCTTCCAGCGCTATTTTCGCCAACTGAAGGTCCCCGCGTTCCTTTCTTAAAAAAAGTGGCAGGCTGAAATTAAAACCAAACTTGTAGTTAGCAGTGTTTATAGCCTGCCATTCTTCGGGTTTGCTGGTGAGAAAATTATAATTAAGGTCAAGGTCTGGCAGAAGTTTATTGGCACTTAATTTTCGCTCTACTTCCAGCATTCCCACCTCGTATTCCAGGAATCTGATCTTGGGATTTTGCTGAATATTTTCCACAGCCATTAATTCATTTTCGAGCCAGATATTATTGACTTCTTCAAAAAGGCTCTTGTTCGGGACGACTTCTGAAGTGATCTCGAGCGGGATATTATTTTCTGCCCACAGATAATTGGACAACTTTAAGGAGGCTTTGTAGTAATCCAGTTGTGCCTGTTGTAACTGAATTTCCCGGTTTTCCAGGGTAATATTGGCTTCCAGCGTGTCTACCGCGGGTTTGTCCCCGGCATTAAACTGGGTTTTTACAGATCGCAACCGGAATTGGGCATTATTGAGAAAATTTTGATAAAGCAAAAGCTCTTCATAAGCCGCAAACCATTCAAAATAAGTAGTCGAGGCTTCATAAAGGACTTCCGCGGCCAACAAATCCCTTTTTACTTTCGATTGATTACGGTAAATTTTAGCTTTTCGCAGAGCCGCCATACGCCCGCTCAAAAAAATGCCATTGGTAACATCCAGCGACACTCCTGCCGAATACAAGCCTTCTTCAGGAACCGTGTTTTGTGGGTTAAGGTAATAGCCGGAATTCTCTTCATACTTGGCATTAAATTCCAGTCCGTAATAGGTTGGAATTTTAAATGCGGCATTGAACAGGTTGTAATATTCTGTTGATTTAAAATCTTTTTCAGAAAGATCTGCTGCAATCTTTGGATCAAAAGCGCCGCGGGCCTTCATCAGCTTAAACTTTCCTTCATCAACTACCAGGCCTGCCTGTTTTACCAGCGGATGAAATTTTTTCACGATTGCCAGGTACTCCTCAAAATCCAGCTCCTTACTATTATTGCCCTGGCCGGTTACCGGCTCCAGTGCCAAAACCCAAATAAGAACGAAAATCAATTTTTTCATTTTTTTGAAACTTTGGTTTTTTCCGCATTTTCGGGAGAATAGTAATTTGGAGGGAAGCCATTTAACTGCCGCCATATTTCATACCATATTGGCACATCCTCCAGCAAGGCAAGAGTAGAAGCCCCCGCCCCAATTTTTATGTCTTCTGGCCAATTGTGATCTTCGGCTTTTGGAGCCAGTAACACCCTGTACTTTCCGTTATCGCTAATAAAATTTTCGATAGCAACAATTTCCGCGGCATAGGTTCCATAGGAATTGTTGGGCCAGCCGCTAAAAACAATCGCCGGCCAGCCATCAAACTGCACCCTCACTTCTTCGCCAACGTGGAGCAGCGGCATATCAATAGGCGCAACAAAAGTCTCTACGGCAATGTCATAATCTGAAGGCATGATTCCAACCAAGGGTTCTCCCTCTTTAAAACTCTCCCCAATCCCGGCTTTTATTGCTTTGTTAATGTAGCCGGCCTGCGGTGCTTTAATATAATACAAGCCCCTGCGGGTATCATAATTTGCATACGAGGTTTCAAGCTTGCTTATATCTGCCTGGGTTTGATACAAGGCGCTTTCTGCGGAAGAACGATCACTTTGTGCCTTGGAAATTTTCTCGCCGTATTCTGCTTCAATCCTGTTTAGTTCAATTTGCGAATTAATGATCTCATTCCTGGCGGCAAGTACTTTATTTTCCTGTGCCACGCGTTTAGCCTGTGCTTCCTGTAGCTTTAAGCGGGAGTTCTCCAGGTCTGTGGTAGATTTTAAGCCTTCCTCGTTAAGGGTTTTTGCCCTTTCAAACTGTCTTTCGGCAATATCCAGGTTGGTTTTGGCAGCTTCCAGGTCTATACTGTCACTTCTGAACTTTAGCCTGCTCTGTTGCAGCTTGTTTTTTGCCTGGTCAATCTTTAATCTTTTTTCCTGCTGAATAGCTCCTATCTGATTGGTAAGAAACTGTATTTTATTTTGATAGGAATTTTGAGAGCTTTCCTTCACCTTAATCTGGTCCCCGGTCCTGTCTACAAGTTGGGGATCAAAATACTCGTTTTTTACTTCTGAAATATGCAAAATAGTGTCACCTTCTTCAACAAAATCCCCTTCATTAACATACCATTTTTCAATTCTCCCGGGTATAGGGGACTGGATGGTCTGAGGGCGTTGATTTGGCTTAAGGGTGGTTACGTATCCTTTTCCTGCAACAGTTTGCGTCCAGGGAAGGAATAAAATAATTATTAGTATAAGTCCGAAGGCGATCAAAAACCTGTTGAAATATTTCTGGTTTCTTTCATTGAACACCTTCTTTCCGGCTTCGTACTGCAGGAGGTTAACTTTCTCATGCAGTTTATTATTTGTGATATTCAGCATTTATTCGGTGTTTTTTATAATTTTTCCTTTTTCAATTTGAATTATCCTGTTGCAATATTTTTCCCATTTTTTATCACTGCTGGCCACGATTACCGACCAGTTATTCTCCTCATTAAAGAGGAATTTCAGGATCCTGTCTTCCTCCTCGGCATCAAGCTGGTCCAGTGGATCGTTTAAAATTAGAAGTGAAGGACGTTTCACTATACTGCGGGCCAGGATCATTTTTTTAGATACGGAATATGGCATTTGTATGCCTTCAGGATAAATAATGGTATTTAAGCCTTTTGGCTGCTGTTTTACAAAGTTTAGCAAACCAGTGTTTTCCAGCGCCCACTGTACATCCTGCTTGGAAATATGCTTATCGCCCAGGGTGATATTTTCCAGGATGGTACCTTCAAAAGGGGACTCTTCTGTAATGGAATGCCCCAGTAGGGCGCGGTAATGGCTTGGTTTAATGCTTTTAAGCGAAATATTGTTAATGTAAATATCACCGCTGGCGGGCTGGATGAGGCCGGCGATGAGCTTTAATAAAGTAGATTTCCCGGCCCCGTTGTTTCCTTTAAGAAGAATTTTATCCTGTGGTTTTATTGCTAACTTAACATTCCGGATAATTTTTTCATTGTCAAAACCTCGGTACACCACATCATCAAGTTCAATGGTAAGTGGCTCCCCAACCTCAAAAGGTTCTTCCCCGCTCTGGTTTTCCAGTTCTTTATCCACAACCTGTCCCATCTTTTCCAGGGAAGTAAGAATATCGTAGAACGATTCCAGCCCAAGGATTATTTTTTCAACAGAACCTATTATGAGGAGTATAATAATTTCCGCAGCTACAAACTGCCCGATATTCATCTGCTGGTTTAATACCAGCATCCCGCCAATAGCCAGGAGGCCGGCGGTAACAAGTACTTTAAAAATAATAAGTTGCACAAACTGAATGCGCAATACCTGGAAATGGCCTTCCCGGGCATCAAGGTAACTGCTTAGCATACTGTCGTTCTTTGAAATAGCCAGATTGGTGCGCCCGGAGATCTTGAAACTTACCAGCGCCCGGGCAACTTCCTGTATCCAGTGGGCAATGCGGTACTTATATTTAGATTCTGAGATACTGGCATCCAGTCCCTTTTTACCCGTAATTTTAAAGCCTATGTAGATAAGGAGCACAAGCAAAACTCCGTAGATAATAAAAAACGGATGATAGAGTGAAAGCAGGATCAAGCCAAAAATTACCTGGGTGAGGGCCGCGGGAAAATCAATAATCACTTTAGAAAGGCCTTTTTGGATGATAAGCACATCAAAAAACCTGTTTGCAAGTTCCGGTGGGTAAAAGTTTTTCAGCTGGTCCATTTTTATCTTTGGGAAACGATAAATAAATTCGAACGATGCCCTGGTAAAAATCTTTTGCTGAACGTTTTCCAGGATGCGAATCTGCATTAACTGAAGCACTCCCACAAAGGCCACTCCTAAAGTAACCAAAATAACCAGCACAACCCAGGAGGTGGAAATTCTCGCGCCCTGCATAAGGTTCACGATCGCCTGGATGCCTAAGGGGACCGAAAGGCTTACCAGTCCGGCAAATATGGCGTAGTAAATAATTTGAAGGAAGTCTTTGCGCTCCAGCTTCAACAATCCTACAAATCTCTGAAAAGGTGTAAGTTTATTTTGCATTATTAGGTGTTAATAGGCTTGATATCATGTTTTTAAAATATACCGATGGAGTGATCTCATTGGTACAGTCTGTAATACTCGAGAAATGTTTGCTCAAGAAATGCTGATGTAAAGACCCGTCTATAATTGTTGTGGCAAGGCTAAAAGGATACTGGTAATCTGCATCTACTTCAGTTATCATTTTGCTTATTCTTTTTACGAGCCCTTTATAAAGCATAAAATGCCCATGCTTGTTTTCCTCATCTACTTTCTTGGTGAGATAGGATTTGGAGGATTCATTGATGATGATATTATTTAAAGCCACCTCGTTAATGTGCTTAAAGCGCATATCTTCTTCTACCGGGTGGGCAATCACTTCAACCGCCTTCAGCAGCCTTTTTTCAGCATTATCAATACCATAAGTTGCTATGGCCAGCTGGTATTCTTTCCAGCCCCAGAACCAGTTGGTGATATAGACCAGGAAGCTATGTTTATTTTCGAAGTACCGGTAAATTGAACTTTCATTGGACTGGATTTTTTCACCAAGCTTTTTAAAGGTGAATTTTTCAAATCCAATTTTATCGATCAGGATAATTCCATTGCCAATAATTTTTCTTCCCAGTTCACTGGACTCCGGGTCTTTTAAATAAAGGCTCTCGCTCACCGAGATTTTCAGGTTTTTCAACAAATCTTCCATTCCAAAAGTATTTCGCCCAAAAATAATAGTAATACTATTAAGAAAAAAAGTTTTACTTTTATTTAACAGAAGCAGTAAGAACTTTTGCTGGAACTATGGGGGAAGTTTCTTGTTGCTTTCTGCAGAAAATGGTTAAGAAGAACCAGGTCCCGGAAGTTTATATGTTGTGTTTTGTGCCGGATAATAATGAATATTACGCTCCGGAAGATTGGCATGTAATTCAGTTTTTAAAACTGATTTTTCCTACCGGCAATTATAAAACAGAAGGAACTTTTTTGATGAAACCTCAATAAGTTTTTTAACCAGGGGAAAGCGCCCTAACAAAAATCTAAGTCTTCTTTAACCCCATTTTAACTGCCAGTAAGCCTGATATTTAATAAGTTCAGGAAAAAATTAACTGTAAAAAGAAAAATTATGGCACTTAAAACACTATTTCTGAACTGTACATTAAAGAAATCCCCGGAAACTTCTAATACGGAAGCTTTTATAAAAAATGCTGAAAAGATCTTTCAGGAACTTAATGTGGAGACAGAAATAATAAGAGTTGTGGATCACGACGTGAAATTCGGCAATACTTCAGACGAAGGCGATGGCGATGCCTGGCCTTCAATCCTGGAAAAAGTCAAGGCGGTAGACATGCTGGTCATTGCAACGCCTATATGGAGAGGGGACCGCGGCTCTGTGGAAAAAATGATAGCGGAACGTTTTGACGGGATAATGGAAGAAGGCAATGACGAAAATGGCCAGTATCCAACCTATAATAAAGTGGCAGGAGTGATGGTGGATGGAAATGAAGATGGTGCCAAAAAAGCAATTTCCAGCATCACATTCGACCTTTCAGAACACGGCTTTACCGTGCCGGTAAATGGTTTCACCTACTATGTAGGTAAGGCCGGGCCGGGGCCAAGCTATATAAAGGCAGAAGGGAACAAGCATGAATTTACCAATAATATGATCCTGCTTATGGCACATAATATGGTTCACCTTGCCAAAACCTTAAAGGAAAATCCATATCCTACACAGGTAAATAAATTGGAAGAAAGGGCTAAAGAAATGAGCAAATAATTAAGGATCCTGTAGAAAAGGAAGCAGAAGTAAAATTAAATAGGAACCTAATCCAGGGAGTTTTTGGTAACCCAGAGTTTCCAGCCAATAATTGCCTTCTGCACATTGCTGGCTTTTTGAAGGTCCAGCTGCTGTTTACTATAACTGGGAAGAAATTTCTTGTTGAATTTGGATAGCGCTTTGAAAAACTTCTTTTTCATAAGGTTTAGGCGTTTCTTCAAAGATATCAAATTATATACTTTGAATTAAACATCAAAATAATGTAAAAAGCCATCGTCGTTGATGGCTTTTTTCTTTTTATTTCAGCATTTATGCCGGGATTAGTTAATTTTTCTGCCAGTAAAATTTGCTGGAAGAAATAATAAGGTTTTCATCTTCATCCAGGCCTACAACCACATCGGGAATGCCATTATCCTGGCTGAAACTGGCGCTGGCATTTTTTCCTTTTGCAGAAGCTTGAATAGTAATAGCAGTAATTTTACCATTATCATGTCGCTTTATTCCTGAAAATTCCACATCCAGGTTCTTTTTGCTTTTCAGGGTTTTCCTGATATTTTCCAGGGCCTCATTGGAGTAAGAGGAACTTAAATGCCAGTAATTGGAATCTGTAGAAAAGCCTTTGCCAACTTCATTCTTCTTCAGGTAGATCTCCACAACTCCTTTCTTCCCTTTTTTTCCATATTTGTCGGTAGCCGAATTGCCTTTTAGCACATTGATATGATCGATATTGGAAGGATCAATATCCTTTCCGGTGAATTTTCCCGGCTGCACTTTTCCGTTTACTACAAATATAGGACGAGGTTTTTGTTGATTCTTGCTGTGTGCAATAATTACATTTAAATTATTTTTGTTGCTTTTGGTGGTTATTTTCACTGTGTCTTTTCCAGATCCATTTTTCCTCACCGAAATCTTCGCGATAGATTCCGGGTCAATATCATTTTCATTAAAACTTTCTCTAACTTCTCCGTCAACTGTTACCTTTAGGTTGCTGTATTTGGAGGAATCGCGGGATTGGGAATGAGCGAACCCAGCCTCTGTGGAAGATGAAGTAGTCTGGGAAATAGTTATTTTTCCGCCACCTTTAGATCCGTGGCCGTAGCGTTTATTTCCACCTGAAGCATGGAAGGTTTTTGAAGAATCAGAATGATTGTCTGTATTAACAGTAATGCGGCCCTTGCCGGTTATTTGAATATTTTCCTTTTTCTGCTTCTGTCCAGTAGTTGGACCAACGGTTGTTATTTGCTGATCCTTTTTTTCAACAGGATGTAATCCTATAGTACCATCGGGCTGGATATAAAAAGTAAAAGGACTTATTCCTTCTGCTTTTTTTAAACTTAGCTCGCCCTTTCTGCCAGTGTTTTGGTCTTTGAACTTTGTGGTAATAGAGGTTAGCAAACCTTCAGAAGAGCGTTTGATATTTTTGAAATCAAGCCTGATATTCTCCTTTTTAAATTTCTCAGAAAAATTACTCAGTTGGTCATCAGTGGTGTTTAGATCAATGATTACAGAAACCGGCCTTTTTGATTTACTGGCAGGAGTTTCCTTTTTTTCTACAATTTGCGCTTCCGTTTCAACATTAAAGAGGAGCATAAAGCCCAGGAGTAAAGGAAGAATAAGGCTCATTTTCCAAATTTTGGGGCGTGGGTTGATGTTTTTGTTAAGCATAAGTATTCGTTTTTTGATAAATGATTGATAAAAATGATTGGTTAAGGCGGGATGAAAATCTGGAACAGCCACTTTAACCAGGGTCTGCTGATATTTTGTTTTGGAAGGTGAAAGTGCCGCCGTTTTGGAATCAGCAATAAATTCCAGGTTTTCCTCCACACTTCTTTTATAAAGCCAGGCCAAAGGATTGAACCACAAAATACCTGAAATAAGATTTACGAGAATAATGTCTACCGAATGGAATTGCGCGGCATGAACTTTTTCATGCTGAAGGATCATTTCCAGTTCTTCCTGAGAATGTAATTCCGGATTATAGAAAATATACTTAAAAAAGGAAAAAGCGCCGGTGTTGCCGGGGTCTTCAATTAAACGATATCCTTTGGAAGCTGAAGCCGTGCTGCTCATTACCAGTTGTACAGCTTTGTAAATCCTGTAAATCAACTTTAGCAGCATGAGTCCTGCCACAACAGCATATATTATCGTTACGACTTGCCACCAGTCTGTGGTGGTTTCCTCCGTATTACTTACAGCATAGTTGATGAGTTGGCTGGAAGGCCGGAGATTTTGCTGTGGCACTTCTATAAAAACAACTTTTGTGAAGTAAATTGCTGGCAGCGTGAGGGAGGAAATAATGCCTGTTATAAGAAATTTGCGGTTTGCTTCAAAAGAGGTTTCTGTTCTAAGGAGCAGGACATAGAATAAATAGAAGAGGCTAAGGATGCCTGCACTTTTAAGAATATAGATTATAAAGTTTTCCATTACTTCTTCTTTTTTTCAATGATATCCAGGATTTCCCTTAGCTCTTCAGCACTTATTTTTTCTTCTTTGGCAAAAAAGGAAACCACGCTTTTATAAGAATCATCAAAGAATTTTTTTGTGGCCTGCGTCATAAATTGTTTCCGGTAGGCTTCCCTGGAAACCACAGGGAAATATTGGTGGGTGTTTCCGTAAGCTTTGTGAGAGACAAAGCCTTTTTCTTCAAGGTTCCTTACAATTGTGGACACGGTATTGTAATGAAGTTTTTGCTCTTCAATCTCGGGTAGAATTTCTTTTACAAAAGCTTTTTCCAGCTTCCACAAAATCGCCATGATTTCTTCTTCTTTGTTGGTGAGTTTTTCCATAATTCTAATTTTAGATCAAAGCAGTATTGTATTTCGCTAATATAACTATAAAAATAGTTTTTATACTATAAATGTAGTTTTTTATCTCATGTAATTTAAAGGAAGCATATGGGCTATCCTTCCACTGGACATTCTTCCGCTAAAAATGATGTTTTGCGGCGGACTATGGTTCCCAAAACCATCAATCACAAACGGCCCTTCCGTACTCATAGAAGATTGTTCCGAATGATTGTACAGGATTACAATCTTCTCGGTTAGTAGCTCCACGCGGGTTAAATCTGCATATCTCATCAGTTTAAAGAATTTATATGGGGCTACTTTAAAACGCTCATGATAAATTTCAAACCCGTTTTCTTCGAGGCTTTTTACGGCAAGAGACCTCATAAAGTGAAGTACAGATCCTTTGTAGGTACTGCTTCTGTGCCCTAAAATTTTTCTTTTAGGTTCTTCTTTTAATTCTTTAAAAAAGCTGGTGCCGTCATAGTATGTGAAGTGAAGGAATTGGATCCCTGAACTTCCCGTATCAAACTGGACCTCGAAATTGCGCAAATCATATTTTATCTGATAACCTAAAAATTTATTCACTATAATAATTGGTTCGTTGGAAAAAGCAGTGAGGGTCTCTGTTGATGGGCGATAATTTAGCTTTATTGCCGCTTCATTTTTAATAGTGCATTTCTTTGCTTCCGGAGAAGTGCCAATAAATTCTTTCCTGAAGATGTCCAGTTTTTTCTTCCGCGTCCATGGATCGGCTTCAATTGTAACCGTTTCCAGGTTTTCTTCGGAAGGTTTTAAATAAACAGGAGGTAAAACTGAAGTGTAGGCATTATAATTGGAAATAATCATAGTTTCAAATCCAAGGGAGCTTATCACAAGTGGAGCGGTCATTTCCGGAGGTTTTTGTAATGTAAAAGAGCCATTTTCATTGGAGGCAACTCCCACGCTTGTTCCATCAAAATAAACGGATGCGCCAAATACGGCAGAAGAATCCTGCGCATTGTAAATAGTACCTGTTAGTTTTTCCTGGCTACATGCGATGCTTGTGTAGATAAGCAGAAAATAAAAAATGAAAAGTGGCGACCTCATAAAAATAAATAGGAGCTGAATATACAACTATATTTGTAGTTTCAAAACGAGATATATAGTTTTATTCCGGATTTCCTAAAGAATGTGGCTTAAAAAGATTCTGTTATCTTCGTATAAAAAAGCAAATGAGCGTTATTTTCATTCTTATAGGATTGGTTCTTTTGGTCGTTGGGGGGGAATTTCTGGTGAGGTCCTCTGTGGCATTATCTTTTAAACTAAACCTTTCGAGAATGGTGATAGGGCTCACGGTGGTTTCTTTTGCCACCTCGGCCCCCGAGTTGCTGGTGAGCCTGCAAGCCGCCCTACAGGGATTTTCAGATATTTCCCTGGGGAATGTGATAGGCTCAAATATTGCCAATATCGCCCTGGTTTTAGGGGTAACGGCAATTATTACCCCGCTTGGGATAGACCGTGATTTCTATAGGTTTAACTGGCCTGTAATGATGATCTTCTCCATTGTGCTTTACTTTTTTCTGAAGAGCGGCGGGAACATTTCCCGGCTGGAGGGGGCAGCCCTGCTTATTGGAATAGCCATTTACCTTATACTCCTTATTACCAGGTCCCGTAAAAAAAAGAATATTGTGGTGGAGGAAGTGGATGAATCTCTACAGACAGTTTCGGTTTTTAAGATCGTAGTATGGCTGCTCATAGGAGGTGCTGCTTTATATGGCGGGTCAGAATTGTTGGTTACGGGGGCTGTAGACCTTGCCACTGCAATGGGGGTGAGTGAAAGGGTGATTTCGGTAACCATGATCGCGGTGGGTACCAGTGTACCAGAATTAGCTGCTTCTGTTATGGCTGCTCTAAAGAAGGAAAAGGCACTTTCCCTTGGCAATCTTATAGGGTCCAATATTTTTAACATTGCTTCTGTTTTAGGTATTACCGCCATAATACAGCCCATCTTCGTTAAATCGCCTGAGATACTCAGTAATGATATTTTCTGGATGCTTGGGGTTGCTTTCATTTTAATCCCACTGGCATTTTTGCCCACCAGGCTTGAAATGGGGTGGTATAAAGGTGCGATTTTGTTTTTAGGTTACTGTATTTTTGTGAGTCTTGCATTTTTGGGCTGAAAATAGGGGGGTGTAATGCGAAATGCTTAATTCTTCACAAAAGGAGTTCAAATTTTAGGGGGGTTGGATAAAAATATTTAAATTGGCGGGCAACTTAAAAATTATCAAATAACGCAATATGTCAACCTTAAGATTTGAAGCTTTAAAGCAAACTTTTAACCGAAAGCCGGTAAAAATTGAAGAACCTTCTAAAAGATCAGAATTATTCGGGAGCAATGTTTTTAATACTTCCGTGATGAAACAATTCCTTACCAAGGAAGCTTACAAAAGCGTAGCAGACGCGATAAAAACAGGATCAAAGATAGATCGTGGCGTGGCAGAGCACATTTCTTCAGGCATGAAGCAATGGGCCATGGCTAAAGGTGCAACACACTATACCCACTGGTTCCAGCCATTAACCGGTTCTACTGCTGAAAAACATGATGCTTTTTTTGAAACTACCGGGGACGGTGGAGCTATTGAGAAATTTGGAGGAGGAGCCCTGGTACAACAGGAGCCGGATGCTTCAAGTTTTCCTAACGGAGGAATAAGAAATACTTTTGAGGCAAGAGGTTATACCGCATGGGATCCTACTTCTCCTGCTTTTATCTGGGGAACCACCCTTTGTATTCCAACTGTTTTTGTTTCTTATACAGGAGAAGCTTTAGATTATAAAACGCCACTATTGCGCGCTTTGCAGGCCGTAGACCAATCGGCTACAGCAGTCGCAAAATATTTTGATAAGAATGTAAGTAAGGTTAATGCAACTTTAGGATGGGAGCAGGAATATTTCCTGATAGATTCTGCCTTGGCAGCAACGCGTCCGGACCTTCAGTTATCTGGCCGTACCTTACTTGGCCATGCACCGGCAAAAGGCCAACAGCTGGATGACCATTATTTTGGTTCTATTCCTTCCAGGATACTTGCTTTTATGAGAGATCTGGAAATAGAATGTATGAAGCTTGGAATTCCAGTTAAAACACGCCATAATGAGGTGGCTCCAAATCAATTTGAGTTGGCTCCTATTTTTGAAGAGGCCAACCTTGCCGTAGACCATAATTCTTTAATTATGGATGTTATGGGGAAAATTGCTGAAAAACATCATTTTAAGGTGGTGTTGCATGAAAAGCCATTTGCCGGGATTAACGGTAGCGGTAAACATAACAACTGGTCTTTAGGAACAGATACCGGAACAAACCTGCTTTCTCCCGGTAGTACTCCAATGAAAAACCTGCAATTCCTTACCTTTTTCGTTAACATTATTAAAGCTGTTTATGAGAATGAGGAATTATTAAGGGCTTCTATAGCAAGTGCTTCCAATGACCACAGGCTTGGAGCCAATGAAGCGCCTCCGGCGATTATTTCAGTTTTTATTGGATCTCAGCTAACCGCTGTTTTGGATGAGCTTGAAAAAGTGACTGACGGAAAATTATCTCCTCAGGAAAAAACAGAACTTAAACTTAATGTGGTTGGGAAAATTCCTGAAATCCTTCTTGATAATACAGATCGTAACAGGACTTCTCCTTTTGCCTTTACAGGTAATAAATTTGAATTCAGGGCTGTAGGTTCCCTGCAGAACTGTGCCAGCCCAATGACTGTTTTAAACACCATCGTGGCCAAGCAGCTGAAAGATTTTAAAGTTGAGGTAGATAAGCTTATTAAAGAGAAGAAAATGAAGAAGGATGATGCTATCTTCAATATTCTTCGGGAATATATTAAAGACTCTAAGAAAATTCGCTTTGAAGGAGATGGTTATGGCGAAGCATGGGAAAAAGAAGCTGAAAAAAGAGGCCTAAGCAATAATAAGAAAACGCCGGAAGCCCTTAAAGTTCAGATTTCCGAAGAGACCATTAAGCTTTATGAGGAACTTGAGGTGATGAATAAGGTTGAAATAGAAGCCCGCCACGAAATAGAACTGGAAGAATATGCCATGCGCATCCAGATTGAAGGCAGGATTCTTGGAGATATTGCCAGAAATCACGTGATTCCTACTGCTATTCGATATCAGAATATTTTGATAAAGAATGTTAGGGGTATTAAAGAAATATATGCCGAGCATTATAAAAAGCATGCTGATGAACAGCTTGATATCATCGAAAAAGTTTCCGGCCACATTGCTGCAATTAATAGTAAGGTTGGTGAAATGATAGAAGCCAGGAAAGTTGCTAACCAGATAGAAGATGCAGAAGAGAAAGCAGTTGCTTACTGTAATGACGTGCGGCCTCACTTTGATGAGATAAGATATCACTGTGATAAGCTTGAATTGCTTGTAGATGACGAATTGTGGCCATTAACCAAGTATAGAGAATTGTTGTTTACGAGGTAACATAAACTATTTGGCTTATTTTAAAGTCCGAAAAGCTTAAAAATAAATGGGGTCAGACGTTAAGTCTGGCCCTTTTTTTTGATCCTGAAGAAAAACTTTTAGGCTGATTGGCTCTGGATCCTTTATTTTACCACAAAATACATACTGGTGCTACATGATATTTTTTCTTTTTCCAAACTATAAACATGGTATTCCAAAATTTTATCTAACTGTTAGCTTTTTATTCAAATTAGATAAAAGTCTCATTTTAACAGATGTTTTACACTTTTATAAAAACCCCGTTTAATTTATCCTACCATCAAAGAGGTATAAATTCATTATTTTTTACATTTTAACGAAAAAATTAAGTTAATATCGAATAAATTGTAATAAATGGTTTTCTGTTTCTATATTAGTTGTGTTGTTAATAATTCTGCCCTACCTAATTTTTTCACAAAATAATTTTCAACTCTTAATCAATTTTAACCATTTATAAACATTTTATTATGAAAAAAGTTATTTTAAGCGCAGCAGCGCTAATGTTCGGGGCAGTAACTTTTGCCCAGCAGGATGTCAATCATGCAGAACGTCAGGAAGCCAGTCAGGTAACTAATCATTCCTCTGATGTTGATGCAAACAGAGCAGATGTTGATCAATGGAACACTTCTCAGAAGGCATTTGTTCAACAAGTTGGAGAAAGAAACTCGGCTCAGGTTGACCAGAGCGATGGAGCGTATGGTGGCACTGGAGGAAACCAGGCAATGATTTACCAGAGTGGACCTTACTCGCTTTCCGGCCCTTGGTATAATCTTCAGTATGAAAGCGAAGCAGAGGATAATCAGGCTGAGGTAAATCAGGCAGGTACAACCAATGAGAGTGCCTTGTATCAGAGAGGTAGTAATAACGACGCCCGTAGTGATCAGGGGCTTGATGGAAGTGCTAGCGACAACAAGGTTGCAATATATCAAGGAGATTTTGATAATTATCCTTATAGCGGAAATAGTGGTAATGATGCTTTTGCTAAACAGGAAGGAAGTGAAAACTCTTCACTCATCGCTCAAGATGACAATAATAATGATGCGATGACTGCACAGGATGGAGATGGTAACAAAGTATATGTTACTCAAACATCACGTCAGGACGGTAGCGTAGATGAGGGGCAAATGGCTTTAGTAGAGCAGTATGGAGATATGAATGAATCTACTGTTGCTCAAGATGGAAGAGGAGCTAGAAATAATGCTACAACTTACCAATTAGGAAACAATAACAAAGCCTGGCAGAAGCAATACAACACCAGTGATGACGCTGGCGATGAAAATACAGCTACTATAACTCAGGGTACTCTTGGTTATATACCATCTGATTATGCTATAGCAATTCAAGACCAGCGTGGAGAAGATAATGAAGCTTCAATTACGCAGTATGATGGTAATGAGGTTGCTTCTAACTATGCTCAACAAGACCAGGATGGTGATGATAATGATGCTGCTATTACACAAGAAAATGTGTTTGAAGGACATGACAATTTCGCCAAACAAATTCAGGATGGTAACTACAATGAAGCCATAATTGGACAAAAAGGAGATGGGCATAAGGCTCAACAGTGGCAAAAAGGGAACAATAACTTTGCAGAGTCTCACCAACAGGGAAAAGATCATAAGGCTTTTGTATGGCAACGTTATGATAACAACTATGCCTTCACCAATCAGAATAATATTGGGAATGACGCGCTGGTGGTACAAAGCGGAGGCCAAAGTGCTACTGTGGATCAATTAGACGGATCTGGAAATGAAGCTACAGTTTTCCAATCAGGTCCTTATGGAATGCCTTACGGCGCACCACAACATTGTGATTTTGATTCACCAATTGGTACACCTTCAGTACCTACACCAGATGACCTTACTCTTGCAGATCCTTGCCCAGACTGTAACTAATCAGTAGAGGAAAACAGAATAAATAGGAGGGGAAATTTCCCCTTCTATTTATATTTTGGAAACTTTAAGAAAAAATTTCATAAATTTATAATTATGAAGAAGATTGTTAACTTCAAGGTCTTTCTTTTAGGAATATTTTTATGGGTGGGACAGTCTTTAACAGCTCAGACTTATATTCAGGAAAAAGTTGTTGATGAAAAAATACTGGAAGCCAGCCTGAACGGTTTAGGAATTATTACTACTAAACCCAATTTTAATGCGGTAGAATCGAATGCAGTGGCTTTAAAACAAATTGGGGATTATAACCAGGCGAAGATCCGTACACAAACGAAATACAGTGACATTCAGCTTACCCAGGAGGGTGATTATAATGAAACAAAATTGAATTATACAGCCAATACTGCCATAGCCAAACTTCTTCAGGAAGGGAATAATAATAAAATTAAGGACTATGTAAATCAGGCGGGTGCAAACATTTCTCTGGAACTTGAACAAAAAGGAGATAATAAGATATTTGAAAGAGAAGGGGCTAATGAGCTCACTCAATCATTTAAGTTTATTCAAACCGATGCCACGCCTTCACTTATAATCAGAAGTTATAATTAATGGAAATGCGGGGAACAAATATTGTTGAAACAATAATAATATTGTGCATGACAATTTTTATTTCCGATAATTGCTTTTCGCAGTTTTACAATAAAGAAATTGTAGCAAAGATTAAAGTAGAGGATAAAGGAGAGTTTATAAACTTTAGCGCGACTGCAGAAAATGTTACTCCTGCAGGACGTAACCTGAGATATGAATTTTCACTATTTAAAAAGGACGATTCAGGCAATACTACCAAGTCAAGCCAAGGTAACCGTTTTTACCTCGAGCCTCACCAAAAAGAAATACTTTCTTCAACTCAGGTGAATAGGAGTGATGAAGGTTCGGTGATAATTCTTCTTCTAATTTATGACCAGGATGATAAGCCCATTGGTAAAGACCGGTTGGAATTTAAAATTACTGAAGAATCCATTCAGGAAATTCAGGAACAAGAGAAGCAGGTAATTCATCTTTCAGAAGATCAGGCTAAACCCCAGGATGGAGTTATTATTAATGGCTTGATAATAGAAAATACTATTACTAAGGCAGGCCGTGATTTTTATCGGTATTTTTATTCAGAATATTATAACCGGGAAATTATAAGCCCTCAGAACATCGAAATTGAGGAGGTTCCCGGGAGAGGGAGAATGACTCGTGTTTCAGTACATGTTGGGGATCAACTTGTTATGCAGTTTTTTGCCCGCCCAAAAAAAGAATATCTAAAACAAATGGCAAATGTAACGCTTGCGCGCGTTCTGACTCAGATACAGAGATTGGGACAGCAGGCTAATAACTTTAAACATTACTAGGATTAATGAAAAAATTATTTTTACTCAGCTGTTTATTATTTTTCGGAATTCCGGTTCAATCTCAACAACTTACTTACCAACCCACAAACCCGGCTTTTGGAGGAAGTTACCTCAACTATAGCTGGATGTTAAGTTCGGCTTCTGCTCAGAACAGTCTAAAGGCTCCTGGAAGGAATGCTCAGCAGCAATCTGAACTTGATAGATTAGGACAGGATATTAATAGACAAATTCTCACTCAAATTTCAAGATCGTTATTACAGGAGCAATTAGAGGGGTTCCAATTCGATCAGGAAGGGACCTTTACTTATGGTACGCTTAATATTGAAATTTATGAAACCCTGGAGGGATTGGTGATAAATATTTTAGACACCTCCACCGGAGAAGAATCTCAAATTGTTATCCCAAATAATTAAATTTTATGAACAAGACCTACCTTGTAGTGCTATTATTAATATTTAGCACTTTAAGTTCCTGTGGGGCTTACTTTAACCAGCCATTTAGTAAGAATCCTGCCCGCCGAGGGGAGCAAACAAATAATTCCAAGCCGTTATTGGAATTACCACCTGCTAATGATCCTATAGAGGTAGCTGTATACAACTTTAGTGATCAAACAGGGCAATATAAAGCCGTAGAAAATGGTTCTACTTTTAGTACTGCCGTTACTCAGGGTGCTACTACTATTTTAATTAAAGCTTTGGAGGATTCCGGATGGTTTATCCCTATTGAGAGAGAAAATTTAAGTAACCTATCCACCGAGAGAAATATAATAAGAAATACCAAGCAGGAATACATTAAAAATTTAAATCCTAATGAGCCTCCTTTACCCGCCTTACTCTATGCTGGCCTAATTTTAGAAGGAGGAATTATCTCTTATGATACCAATATTTTAACAGGGGGAATAGGAGCAAGGTACTTTGGACTAGGAGGATCGGCTAAATACCGGCAAGATAGAATTACAGTCTACTTAAGAGCGATCTCTACAAATACAGGGGAAATCCTTAAGACAGTGTATGTTTCAAAAACTATCCTTTCACAAGCTCTTGATGGTAGTTTCTTTAGGTTTGTAAAATTTCAGAGATTATTTGAAGCAGAAACCGGTATCACTCAAAATGAACCGGTACAAATGGCTGTACAGGATGCCATAGAAAAGGCTGTGAGAGATCTTATTTTGGAAGGGGTGAAAGATAGATTATGGGCAGCACAGGGAGGTAGGCAAGTAAACGAGCAGTTGGTACAAGTCTATACGGCAGAAAAAAAGGACCAGGAATCCATAGGACTATACAATAGGCTTTTTATTGATTCTATACCCAAAAACAATTTAAGTTTTTCAGGGGGAATAGCTTTAATTGATGGTGATTATTCAAATAAAGAACCAGGTTATTTTGTTCGTATTGGATATGAAAATAGGCTTTTTTCACATTTCTCGATTGGAGGTAATCTTAATTACATCACGCTCGATAACGGGAGACAATTTAAAGGGAAATTTGGAGGAGTAGATATTAATGCACGGTTCAATTTCTTGCCTGAAGATGATCTGTCACCTTTTGTTTATGGAGGGCCAGGATTTCTAATGGAATTGGGCGATCCTGAAATAGATACCGATGCAGAAAATCTGGAAAGTAACTTTTTTAAGTTTCAATATGGGGGGGGATTACACTATTTCTTAAATTCCAGGTTGGGCGCCCGCATATTTGCGGAGCATAACCTCATTACGAATGACAGGCTGGATAACTTAATCCACGGAAAAAGAAATGACCACTACTTCAATTTTGGTGTGGGTCTGGATATTTATTTTTAAAATTTGAATTGAACTTGTGGAACATATGAATATAATCTTTAAATATTTTGCACTAATAGTTTTATTGGCATTATGTGCCTGTTCTGAAGACACTGTTGGGGAATCAATCACAGGAAATATTTCCGGAAAAGTCGTGGAGGAGTCAAGTAATGAGCCTATAGAAAATGTGAAAATCACAACCAGCCCTGCATCCAGTACGGTTTTTACTGATGAAAATGGCGATTTTTTTCTTTCGGAAGTAATAGTTGATCAATATTCGGTTAAAGCGGAAATTGAAGATTATGCGACGGCTTTTGAAGCAGTTACTGTTACAGAAGGTGCAACTTCAAACGTGGCTTTTGAAATGGTGATGTCCGGAGCAAATAACCGACAACCTTCTACCCCTGAGCCTATCTCTCCTGAAGACAATGCTACCGGATTAGATATTACAGTAGATTTTGTGTGGCAGGCCTCCGATCCTGAAAACGATGAACTAACTTATCAACTGGAATTGAGAAACAGCGCCGATGATGAAGTTAGAACATTTGAGAATATTAGTGATACCACTTATACAGTTGAAGGATTAAATTATGGATATAAATATTTTTGGCAGGTAAAGGTGTCGGATAGTATTAATGACCCCGTTTTAAGTCCCTTATATTCTTTTGAAACATCAGAACTTCCGGAAAGCCGTTATTTATTTGTGAGGCAAATAAACGGGAATAATGTTATTTTTTCGTCTAACGATGAAGGTGATGAGTTGCAGCTAACTTCTTCCAGTGTAAACAGCTTTAGGCCAAGAAGGAATAATGCAACAAATAAAATTGCCTTTTTAAGGACTGTGGGAGGAAGAACACAGCTATTTACAATGATGTTAGATGGAACAAATGAATTTCAGGTTACCTCCGAAATTCCGGTAAACGGATACGATCTCGAAAAGCTAGGATTTTCCTGGGCCAATGATGGCAACTCCCTTTTATATCCCAATTTTGGGAACCTGTACAGTGTAAATGCCACCGGTGGAGGTACTCAAAAAATTTACACCACTGCAAATGGCAAATTTATCACAGATGTGACAGCCAGTGAGGATGGTAATACCATTGCACTATTAACAAATAATGCTAATGGATATGATGGCGCTATTTATACCATAGATGCTGAAGGCAGCCGCATACGTACAGTAATTTCTGGCATGGACGGTGCTTTGGGAGGAATAGATCTTTCTGTAGATAAGCGTACTTTACTGTTCACGCGTGATGTCTCTGAATTTGAGAATGATGATAATCGTCAGCTGGATTCAAGGATGTTTCTTTACACCTTCGCTACCGGGGAAATCAGGGATATCAGCGAAAATAAGCCTGGAGGAACCAATGATTTGGACCCAAGATTTTCACCTAATGAAGCTGAAGTTGTTTTTGTCAATACTTCGAATGACGACATTTCGCAAAGGGACATCTATATCCAAAGTATAAGTAATAATAATGATGAAAATGACAGAACCCAACTTGTCCAGGATGCGATAATGCCAGACTGGGAGTAGAAAGATTTAGATAAATAAACAATAATTGCGGTGGCTTTAAAAGGTCGCCGCTTTTGCTTTTGTATACTTCGGCGGCAATTTTAATCTGCTTATCTTTGACCTCAAACTTATTTTCATACTCATGAGCCAGGAAATCAGCAAAAGATATGCACAACGGGGAGTTTCAGCAGGAAAAGAAGATGTTCATAATGCTATAAAAAATGTAGATAAAGGACTTTTTCCTAAAGCTTTCTGTAAAATAGTTCCCGATTATCTTACAGGAGACAAGGATTATTGCCTCCTGATGCATGCCGATGGCGCTGGCACAAAATCTTCCCTGGCTTACATGTACTGGAAAGAAACAGGAGATCTTTCGGTTTGGAAAGGTATCGCCCAGGACGCCTTAATTATGAATATTGACGATTTGTTATGCGTGGGCGCGACAGATAAAATCATGCTCTCTTCCACTATCGGGCGGAATAAAAACCTGGTTCCGGGGGAGGTGATTTCAGCAATAATAAATGGCACTGAAGACTTAATCGCAGAGCTCAAGGAATATGGAGTGGAAATCCATTCAACCGGGGGCGAAACTGCTGATGTTGGTGACCTTGTGAGAACGATAATTGTAGATTCCACCGTCACCGCACGTATGAAGAGGAGCGAGGTAATAGATAATGCCAATATTAAACCGGGAAATGTGATCGTGGGTTTATCCTCTTTTGGGCAGGCTTCTTACGAAAAGGAATACAACGGCGGAATGGGAAGCAATGGTCTTACATCCGCAAGGCATGATGTATTTTCTAAAGTTTTAGCTGAAAAATATCCTGAGAGCTTTGATAATAGTATTCCGGATGATTTAATTTATTCCGGCACAAAAAAGCTCACAGATAAAATTGAAAATTCGCCTCTTGATGCAGGGAAACTTGTGCTTTCCCCCACACGTACTTATGCCCCGATTATTAAAAAAATTCTTTCCCGTTTCAGTAATAAGGAAATTTGCGGAATGGTGCATTGCAGCGGGGGCGCCCAAACTAAAATTCTTCATTTTATAGAAAACCTGCATATTATTAAGAACAATATGTTTGAAGTGCCGCCGCTTTTCAAACTTATTCAGGAGGAAAGTAAAACCGACTGGAAAGAAATGTACCAGGTTTTTAATATGGGCCATCGTATGGAGCTTTATGTGGATGCCTCTGTGGCCGATGAAATTATTTCCATTTCCCAGTCCTTTAATGTAGATGCTCAAATTATAGGCAAAGTGGAAGCTTCTGAAAATAAAAAGTTAAGCATTAACAGTGAATATGGTAACTTTGTCTACTAAATTCTTGGAAGAAGTGAGGAGATAGCTGCAAAACCTTTATCTTGTGAAAAAAACAATTTGCCCCCATTGTTTTTGAACTTAACCTAAAATGAAAGCTTATAAAACACGATTATTGCTATCTCTTATATGCTTGGTGACTATCAACTGTGCTGTAATTCTTGCCTACGGAGAAACCGTTGGGAACTTTACCCGGGTTCTTTCCACTTTTTTATTTTTTATTTTTTTTCTGTTTCAGCATAGAGGATTGCCGGATAAAAGAGGACTTGGCATATTCTTTTTGCTGTTACTGTGTGACGCTCTTCTGTTTAACTATGAAAATGAATATTTTAAGATGTTCATTTTTCTATCCAGGATGCTCCTGTTCATATTATTGGGGTGGATGATTTTTCCAAAAGTAAGAGCTCTTCAATCAAACTTGTTTCAGAAAATAGTATTCTTTGGTGCCGTTGGATTAAATATCTTTTTGCTGCTTGAGCTGCTGCATATGATGGCTCCTGAAAATAATTATCTTCTTTCAGATATTTTAATAGTGCTTTTTGGAGTGTCAGTCATTAGCGTTTCAACTTTGGGAATATCTTATAATAACCGCTACTCAAATAAATCTTCCTTCTATTTTGTGCTAACAATTATAGGCTTTGTTTTTTCAGATGTGGCCTATGTAATTGCCGCCTACTTGGAATTTAAAGTATTCTATCTGGCAGATATTGTGGCAAACATTACCGGACTCACGGCCCTTTTGAAATTTTTATATTATGAAAACAGAGAGAAAGATATCAGGGTTTTAGAAGTCTAAAGAGTCTTTTCTGGAAATTGGAATAATGGTTTTTCGTTGTAATTCATCAAAAACTATCTGCTGTGATATAATTATGTTCTTCAAGCTCTTCCCGGTCTCTTATGAGCATGCTGCAATTATTTTTTATCAGGTAAATATTATCCGCCAGGTTTAAAATGTACCGGTACATGTGATCTGTCACAATAATTGCCTTTTTTTGTTTTTCCTTCTGAAGGAGTTCCGTTATTTTTTCAATATAAAGAGGGGAAAGATGAGTAAAAGGTTCATCTAAGAGGATAATTTCAGCACTGCTGCATACAATGATAAAAACTTCCGTTAGACGGCGTTCCCCACCAGAAAGTTTATCAAATTTCGCATCGGCATGTTTACCAATTTTCAGGAAATGCCGAAGTAAAAGAATCCAAGTCGGCTCCAAATAGTTCGAAAGCTTTTTTTAGGCGAAGATCCTTTGGAAAAAGAGGATGCTGCGGTAGATATTTGACCTTTTTTGATGAATAGAGCGGCTCCAGAATAACTTTATTGTTGATTTTAATTAGTTTGTTTTTAGGCTTCAGATTACCGAAAATAATTTTAAGTAAACTGCTTTTTCCGCAGCCATTGGAGCCTAAAAGGCCGGTGATTTTTCCTTTTTCAGCCTTGAGGTAAATTCCACCGAGGATCTTTTTTCCGGAGTAATTCAATTCCACATTATCTATTTCCAGCTTCATATAATAAACAATATAGATAAACATGCGGTGGTTAAAACAAGTTCATAGAATAAAGCAATTGCAAAAAGGCTTCTGCTCCTAAGGCCAAGGTTGTGGTAGAAAATCAGCTTTTCATTTGCAGGCGGTATTTTAATCAACACAAAGATTAAGGTTGCCATAAAAATCTTGTAAATCACCATTACCACCGGCACGATTTCCATAAAAATCATGAGGAAATTGAGTAGGAGGGAAGGGATGATATATTTTTTATAAAAGATGAAGCCTGTTTTAAAGTTCCTGATCATTTTTATGAATATTTTCAAAAGTACATTTTTTATCACAATTCGCCTTTAGTTTAACCTGAAGGAAATTGTGAAGAATTTAGATGCTTTCTTTTCCATCATACAATTCCATGATTTTATCGTAAATTTGCTATCCTAAAATCAGAAGGATTTATGATTGAGAAGCTTAATATAGTAAAGCAGCGTTTTGATGAGGTGAATGATTTGATCATTCAGCCAAATGTGATTGCAGATCAGAAGCGGTATATAGAACTTAACAAGGAATATAAAGATTTGAAAGCTCTTATGGAAGTGCGTGGCACATACATGGAGCTTAACCAAAATATAAAGGAAGCTGAAGAGATTATTGCCGATGGCAGCGATCCTGAAATGACTGAGATGGCAAAACTTCAGCTGGAAGAAGCTAAAGAAGAACTTCCCGGTCTGGAAGAAAAAATCAGGATGATGCTGGTGCCAAAAGATCCTGAAGACGCTAAAAATGTGGTCATGGAAATCCGTGCCGGTACCGGTGGCGACGAAGCCAGTATTTTTGCCGGAGACCTTTATCGTATGTACACCAAATATGTGGAAAGCAAAGGCTGGAAACATAATATTGTTGATTTTAGCGAAGGGACCAGCGGCGGATTTAAGGAGATGATTTTTGAAGTTTCCGGTGAAGATGTTTACGGAACTTTAAAGTTTGAAGCCGGGGTACACCGGGTGCAGCGGGTGCCGCAAACCGAGACCCAGGGTCGTGTGCATACCTCTGCAGCCACGGTGATGGTCTTGCCGGAAGCGGAAGAGTTTGATGTGGAAATTGATCCAAAAGAAGTACGTATAGATTATTTCTGTTCTTCCGGTCCCGGCGGGCAGTCGGTAAACACTACCTATTCTGCGGTACGCTTAACACATGAGCCAACGGGATTGGTGGCGCAGTGCCAGGATCAGAAATCGCAGCATAAAAATAAAGAAAAAGCCTTTCGGGTACTTCGTTCCAGGTTGTACGAAATGGAACTTGCCAAGAAGATGGAAGCCGATGCCGCAAAGCGGAATTCCATGGTTTCCAGTGGAGACCGTAGTGCAAAAATCCGCACCTACAATTATTCACAGGGCCGGGTGACCGATCACAGGATAAACCTTACGCTTTACGATCTTTCCAATATCATTAACGGAGATATCCAAAAGATAATAGACGAACTTCAGTTGGTTGAAAATACCGAAAAACTCAAGGAAAACTCTGATGTTTTTTAGTGAGTGAAGGGTGAAAAGTGAAATGTAACGAGTGATTGGTGAAAAGTGTATAACTTCCGGAAAATAAATGGGAATTATTTTTTGCTGATTACCAGGAAAGACGAACTTCTGATAACTGATAACTGATAACTGATAACTGATAACTGATAACTGATAACTGATAACTGATAAC
>NZ_JAVRHQ010000003.1:0-220540 GCF_031846485.1 Autumnicola tepida | reverse complement strand
TTTTAATATTTTAAACTAAATTTATTTTCGGTCTTCAGGAACTTTATTTGCATCTGGAGCTCTGTGTGGCTCGTCGTCATCTTTGGAAGCATCCTTAAATTCTTTTATTCCACTTCCCAGTCCTCTCATCAATTCAGGAATTTTTCGTCCTCCAAATAATAGTAATACCACAATTACAATTAAGATAATTTGTGGTGCTCCTATTGCTAATGGTAATATGAATGCAGTCATGATTATGTATTTTAATGTTTACAAACTTAACAAGAATAAAGCAATCTATGCGTTAAGAAGAAACAAAATTATATAATTTTAACTCCGGTTCATGTTTTTTATGTATAAACATCAATTAATTCCAGTTGCAACCGGAGATTTTCTAATTAATCAGAGAAAGAAGCTTGCCTTACACACCCTGAAATTTTACCCTATCTTTGTAGTAGTATTTTGAATAATGGCAGAAAAGAAGAACAGGAAATTCGCGAAAAAGCTTTTGCATAAGTACCGGCTGGTGATTCTTAATGATGACACCTTTGAGGAACGGCTTTCTTTCAGGTTAAACAAATTAAATGTTTTTGTAATTGTCACCCTTAGTGCAATCCTGCTTATTGCCGCCACCACTTATATTATTGCCTTTACACCACTCAAGGAATACATTCCCGGCTACTCTTCAGCAGAACTTAAGGAAAAAGCGGTTAAACTTGCCTACACTTCAGATTCCCTTCAAAATGTCATAAAGCTGAATAACCAGTACCTGGGATCGATAAAAGGGGTGTTAACAGGCGATCTGGAAACTGATAATCTTAGCAGGGATTCACTTTTACCACCTTCAGAATATGAAGAAGATTATGAAGAGGTCCCGCCTTCAAGAGCCGACTCCCTGCTGAGGGAGGAAGTGGCCCAGGAAGACAAATACAATATTCTTCCAAGTGCTACTGAAAATATTAATTTTTCTTTGATAGCTCCTGTAAAAGGTTCCATTTCGGAAGGTTTTGATGCTGAAGACCGTCATTTTGCCGTCGATATTGTGGTTGCAAAAAATTCCCCAGTAAAATCTGTGGCAGACGGGAGGGTTATTTTTTCTGAATGGACCGCAGAAACAGGCTATGTAATTATTATAAAACATGGCTACGATTTACTGTCCGTTTATAAGCATAATGCCTCCCTTACCAAAAAACAGGGGGATATTGTTAGGGCAGGGGAAGTGATAGCAACCGCTGGTTCTACGGGTGAGTATAGTACCGGCCCCCATTTGCACTTTGAACTTTGGAATGAAGGAACCCCTGTGGATCCTACAGAATATATAGATTTCAATTAAACTATGTCTTTAAAATCTCTTGGAGCAAAGGTATTTGCAAAACAAATTCAGCGTAAGATAAAACAGTGGTCTTCAAATCCTGAAGATACTCAAATGAAGGTTTTTCAACAGATCATCGCCAAGGGAAAATATACTTCTTTTGGAAAGAATCATAATTTTCCGCGAATAAAGACCTACAGGGAATTTGCGGATAATGTTCCCATAAGGGATTATGAAGAATTAAAACCTTACGTAGAAAGAATGCTGGCTGGAGAAGAAAGTGTACTCTGGCCGGGAAGGCCTTTGTATTATGCCAAAACAAGTGGCACTACCAGTGGCGTCAAATACATCCCCATTACCAAAGATTCTATGCCCACTCATATAGAGGCTGCGCGAAATGCTATTCTTTGCTATATCGCCGAGACCGGGAATGCCTCTTTTGTAGACGGGAAGATGATATTTTTACAGGGCAGCCCCGAAATGCAGGATAAAAAAGGTGTGAAACTGGGCCGACTTTCGGGGATAGTAGCGCATTATGTTCCGGCGTATCTTCAGAAGAACAGGTTGCCCAGCTGGGAAACCAATTGCATTGAAGACTGGGAAACAAAAGTAGATGCCATTATAGAGGAAACCCGGAATGAAAATATGACCGTGATTAGCGGGATTCCTTCGTGGGTGCAGATGTATTTTGAGCGCCTGCAGAAAAAAACAGGTAAAAAGGTAGGGGAGCTTTTTCCCAATTTTGATCTTTTTATTTACGGCGGAGTCAATTTTGAGCCTTATCGCGCAAAGTTTGAAAACCTGATTGGCAGGAAAGTGGATAGCATCGAACTTTTTCCGGCTTCTGAAGGCTTTTTCGCTTTTCAGGATAACCAAGATGAGAAAGGAATGCTACTTCAGCTTAATTCCGGTATTTTCTATGAATTTGTAAAAGCCGATGAATTTTTTGACGCAGATTCCGCGCGCCTTACCATTGGAGAAGTCCAGATTGGGGTAAATTACGTGATGATCGTTTCCACCACCGCCGGGTTGTGGGCTTATAACATTGGCGATACCATCCAGTTTACCTCTTTAATGCCTTACCGGGTGGTGGTAAGTGGAAGGATCAAGCATTATATTTCGGCTTTTGGGGAGCATGTGATTGCCAAAGAAGTGGAAGAAGCCATGCAGCAGGCAATTCTTGAAACCGGCACCAGGATTAGTGAATTTACGGTTGCGCCACAAATAAACCCTGAAGGAGACGAGCTCCCTTACCATGAGTGGTTTGTGGAATTCGAAAAAGAACCGCAGGATATGGAACAGTTCATTTCAATTCTGGATAAAGCCATGCAAAAGCAAAATTCTTATTATTTTGATTTGATTGAAGGAAAAATTCTTCAACCTTTGAAAATCAGAAAAGTTCCGCAGGAAAAATTTCAGCATTACATGAAGTCTGAAGGAAAACTGGGCGGGCAAAATAAACTTCCGCGTTTGTCTAATGATAGAAAAATTGCCGACAAATTGCAAAAATTGATTAAAACAGATTAACCTATATGCCTAATTTAAAGATTCAGGGCCGCACCCGCGCGCAGGAAAGTTCCAGCGCTATTGAGCGAATGTATATTACCATGCGCCATCTTTTTAACCGCGGCTTTTATAAACCTATGGGGGTTTCCGGAGAAACATTAAGAGAAGCCCTGCTAATTTTACGTCCCGAAATTTATGGTTCTGTTGCCGATGATAAAGCAGAATTAAACGGACTTTTATATGTGATAGACCGGCTTCCAAAAGGGATTGAAGAATGCCGTTACATAAACCTGACCAGTGATGAAGGTTATGGCAACTCCCATTTTAAGCCAATTATCCCTCCTAAAAGGCGCAGGAACTGCTATCGTATAGATGAGGAGCAGATGAATATTGAAATTACCCGCGGCCGTTCAGAAATCTATGATATTTTAACCCACCTCACTTTTCTTTTTATCGAGTCGCATAAGATTATGCGCCGTGTGGTGATAGATGAAGAAGGAAATGTGACCCGGGACTGGCAAAAACTGGAAAGGGCAGTATTGCAAAAGGAAGAACTTACCCAGGCCGAGAGGGAAGTTGCCCTTACACACACCGCCAATATTCTTGGAAGAACCTTTAACGAGGTCACCGGGATTTATCCCAAATTCGCCATTCCAGAAAACCAGGAGCGGTTTTTAAGCCTTATTTACTGGCTGGGAAAACTGGCTATTTCTGAAATAGTAGAGAACAATAAGCGCATTATCACTTTTAGCCAGGTTTTACGGGAGCGCCTTGGGCAGCATATTCACGGAGAGATCTGGGCAGATAAGATAAAGGAATATTTGCTTAGCGAAAATCTTACGCACAGGCCAATCCATATTATTAGTGCTAATATGCACAGCGTAATGAACACGTTATATTCTCCAATTGCTTTAAAGACGGAATTAAAGAAGAAATCTGCGCTGGGGATTTATGAAGATTTAAGTGACAGTGGCAATGGTGCGCTGAGAAATAAGGTGACAAAAGTAGCTTTAGGCAAAGGCATGAAGTTTATTGAAGATGAAAGCGGGACCAATATAGATGTTCAGGTATTTGATACCGCTAAACTGGAAGAAGGTTTCCGGATAGCAGATTTTGCCGCAAAACCAGAAGAGGAAAAACCGGTGATCCTGGTGATGGATTATGCTTTTGGGGAACAGGCTTATGAGACTATGGATGAGCTTTTAAAACCCTACAATTTTGAGGAAAATGAAATTCACATGAATGTGAAATCTATTTCCATCATGGGAAAAGCAGGTATCCTGGAAGGCGCCAAGGGCGATATTATGATTCCCACGGCCCACCTTTTTGAGGGCACAGCAGATAATTACCCTTTCCAAAATGAACTTACCAAAGAGTCGCTGGAAGGAAATGGGATTAATGTGGTAGATGGCAGTATGATTACAGTATTGGGAACCTCTCTTCAGAACAGGGATATTTTAAAGTTTTTCCACGATTCCACCTGGAATGTGAGCGGACTGGAAATGGAAGGGGCGCATTATCAAAAAGCCATACAGGCGGCTTCCAGGCTGCGAGGAAATATAGACGAAGATGTAAAGGTAAGATATGCCTATTATGCTTCAGATAACCCGCTGGAGACCGGAAGTACACTGGCTTCAGGTGGTCTTGGCACCACCGGGGTAAAACCAACGTACCTGATTACTGAAAAAATCCTGGAACAAATCTTTAATTCATAGGTACCTATGCAGGCAGAAGAAACTCCGCTAAAAGATTGTTACCTCGTAAAACCTTCAGTTTTTAAAGATAAGCGGGGAATTTTTATGGAGAGCTATAACCGTAAAATTTTCGCGGAAGCCACAGGTATTAAGGACGAATTTGTTCAGGATAACCAGTCGGTTTCACAGCATGGTGTGCTGCGTGGGCTGCATTTTCAGACAGGGGAATTTGCCCAGGCAAAGCTCGTGCGGGTGATTCATGGTAAAGTTTTGGACGTGGTGGTAGATTTACGCCCGAAGTCGCCCACATTTAAAGAAGTCTATAAAGTCATTTTGGATGATGAAAATTTTCATCAGCTTTATATCCCAAGAGGTTTCGGCCACGGGTTTTTAACATTGTCCGATGTTTCTGTATTTGCATACAAGTGCGACCGCTATTATAGCCCCGGGGCAGAATCAGGCATTATTTATAATGATCCCGATCTTGCGATAGACTGGGATTTTCCTCAGGAGAAAATGATTATCTCTAATAAAGATTTGCAACAGCCAACCTTCAAAAAATTATTTGGATGAAAACAATTCTTGTTACCGGCGCTTCCGGGCAGTTGGGAAGATGTTTTGCAAAACTCTCTTCCCACTATCCCGAATTTGATTTTCTCTTTACTTCTTCTTCTGAATTGGATATTAGTAAAAAATGTGAGCTACACCAGCTTTTTGGAGCCAAACATTTTGACTATTGTATTAATTGTGCGGCTTATACCAATGTTGAAAAAGCCGAATCTGAAGAGGAAAAAGCTTACCAGGTTAATGCTGAAGCGGTCAAAAACCTTGGGGAAGTATGCCAATCTTTTCAAACGATGCTCTTTCATTTTTCAACAGATTATGTTTTTAACGGGAAGGCTGATGTTCCGTATTCAGAAAAAGACAAAACAGATCCGCTTAACATTTATGGCGCTTCCAAGTTAAAGGGAGAAGAAAATTTGAAGAAGGTGGCAGATAAATATTTTATCTTCCGGACTTCCTGGCTGTATTCTGAATTCGGACATAATTTTTTTAGGACTATCTTGAAAAAGGCTGAAGAAAGAGCGAACCTTAAAATCACCACCGCCCAAGTGGGAACTCCCACCAACGCCAACGACCTTGCCCGGCTGGTAATGCAGCTCATTGCTTCTGAAAATAATGAAGTTGGGCTTTATCATTTCAGCAATGAAGGCGAAGCGACCTGGTACGGTTTCGCGGAAGAAATTTTAAAAATTTCAGAAAGTACCGAAAAGGTGGAGCTGGAAAAAAGCAATGACTACAAAACCGTGGCAGAACGCCCTTCTTACAGTGTGCTGAATAAACAAAAAGTACGGGAAAACCTTGGCTTTGAAGTGCCGGATTGGAAAGAAAGCTTGAAAGGCCTTTATTTTTCTGCAATTGCAGCTAAAGAATAACGCTTCCGGCAAAACGGAAGGAAAATGTGTATATGAAGCACCCTGCATTGGTTTCCATTATAATGCCTGCCTACAATGCTGCGGAATTTATTACTGAAGCTATTGCCTCTGTGCGTAAACAAACCTATACCAACTGGGAACTTTTTGTAATTGATGATAGCTCCCAAGATTTTACCGTTTCCAAGGTTCAAAAACTTGTGGAGGAGGATTCCCGGATCAGAATTTTAAAGAACACAAGCAATAAAGGGGCAGGTTTTAGCCGAAATAAGGGAATTGAAGCCGCTGAGGGCGATTTTATTGCTTTTTTGGATGCAGACGACCTTTGGAAGCCGGAGAAGCTGGAAAAGCAGCTGGAATTTATGATAAGCAATGACGTTGTGGTATGTTTTACCAGTTACGAACTCATTTATGAAAATGGGCAGAAAAAAAATGAAATTGTAGAGGCGCTTCCATTCCTAATTTACCAGAAGCTTCTCAAGGCAAATTATGTTGGAAATCTTACAGGAATTTATAAGGCTTCCAAAATTGGAAAAATTTATGCCCCGGAGATCAGGAAAAGGCAGGATTGGGCTTTATGGCTAAAAGCAATAGAAAAGGCCGGAATTGCCAAAGGAATGTTAGAATCCCTGGCTTATTACAGAATAAGAAGAAACAGTGTCTCTGGCAACAAACTGGAGATGCTGGCGTATAACTTCAACATCTATTATAGAGTTCTTGATTTCAGCTTTTGGAAAAGCTTTAAATGCATGATGATTTTTCTCCGGGAACAATTACTTATTAAAAAACGGCAAATTAAACCTGTTAAATAAGGGAAGTAAATTGTTTCAGTTTTCCGCTTTTGCTGCGCTTTAAAATCGCCTTTCTTATAAAAGTCACCTGCAGGTTTTTGCCCACGTATTTTTCTATTGCAGCCAGTATTTTTTCTACCTGCCCTGCTGTAAACTCCTTATCGCTTACATATTCAATTTTAAAAGCATCCAGGGCGGTTTGAATAATTATAAATTCCTTTATGCTGCCGGTATCGGCGATAATAGTTTTGGTCACATAGTAAAATGTTAAGCCCGGCACTACTTTTCCATCGGCTAAATGCGCGATGTCATTGGTGCGTCCTATTAATTTTTGCAATTTTGGTCGCTTTAGGGTTCCCTCTTCAGATAAAACCCCGGTATCGCCTATGTCATACCTAATCATTGGATGCGCCTTATTGTAAAGTGAAGTTACCACCACACGGCCTTCCCTGCCTGCAGGCAAAATATTATTTTCTTCATCCAGGATTTCCACATACAGGTCTTCAGAGTTCAGGATCCATTCATTACTGGCATTTTCGAAGGCAATCAGCCCAACTTCACTGGCGCCGTATTCATTTACCACAGGCACGCCCAAAGCCTGTTCCATGAGCATTTTATCATTTTCGAAAAGTCTTTCAGAAGTAACAATGCAAATTTTTAAAGTGGGACAAATTTCTTTCAGGACCAGGTTTTGGCCCTGTAAAAACCTGGCAAACATTAAAATGGCGCTGGTGTAGCCGTTGATATATTCAAATGGAGACCGCTCAAAACGTTTAAGAAATTGCTCCATTTTCTTATCGCTGAGGTCAAAAATATTAAATCTGCGCCTCAGGCTTATCCTGTCTTTTACCCTTTCCTGGAAATTTCCGTAGAAATCCAGGGGGATTCCGTAAAACCTGGCTTGCAGGGACTTATTCAAATCTATACCATGCCACTTATAACGATCGTTAAAACCTGCCCAGCTAAGGGCATGCGCAAAACGGTCCTTGGCAAAAATAAAAGGATGACCACTGCTTCCTGAGGTTTTGCCTACATAGGTCTTTTTACGGTTATTAAAGCCATTACTCAGGCGGTTCTGGAGGGGTTGCTGAAGATGGGACTTCTTCATTACCGGCACATCACTCCACTTTTGGCAATTTTCTGCCTTACAATATTGCCTGTAAAAAGAGTTGTTTTCCCGATGAAATTTAAGAATGGAATCACGCTGGCCATACACATATCCCTGGTATTCATTTTCAGGAATTTCCTGGATCTGGCGCAACAAAATTTCTGCCCTGTTAATGGGAAAATTGTTAAGCTGCAAAGAAAGCCTGAACCATTCCAAATGCTAAATTTCTTTTTTTAGTGAAATTATTGGTGCTTCAATTTACAAACAATTATTTTTGACTCCATAACTAAAATTCTTCCAGATGAATATTTTAATTCTAGGTGCCGGCGGTCGTGAACATACTTTCGCCCACATGATCTCAAAAAGCCCTAAATGCGATAAACTATTTGTTGCACCAGGCAATGCAGGCACGGGAAAAATCGCTGAAAACGTAGCCCTGAAAGTTACCGATTTTGAAGCGATTAAAAAATTTGTACTGGAGAATGCTGTTGAAATGCTGGTGGTGGGGCCCGAAGATCCTTTAGTTGAAGGAATAGCCGATTTTTTCGTGCATGATGAGCAGCTTAAGAATGTGCAGTTAATTGGACCATCAAAACGTGGCGCTTTGCTGGAAGGCAGCAAGGAACGTGCAAAGGAATTTATGCTGATGTACAATATTCCCACGGCTGCGTATGAAAGTTTTACTGAAGCAAGCCTGGAAGCCGGCAGGAATTTCCTTAATACTTTAAATGCTCCTTATGTGCTTAAGGCAGATGGACTCGCTGCTGGAAAAGGAGTACTCATTTTGAATGACATTGATGAAGCCAAGGCAGAGCTGGAAGAAATGCTTCTAGGAAAAAAGTTTGGCGGGGCCAGTAAAAAAGTGGTGATTGAAGAATTTCTGGATGGGATAGAATTAAGCGTATTTGTATTAACCGATGGTAAAAACTATAAAATTTTACCTACCGCCAAAGATTACAAACGCATAGGAGAAGGGGACACGGGGTTAAATACCGGTGGAATGGGCGCGATTTCACCTGTTCCGTTTGCTGATAGAGAATTTATGCAAAAAGTGGAGGAGCGTATCGTGAAACCAACGGTGAACGGGCTAAAAGAAGAAGATATTGATTATAAAGGCTTTATTTTTATTGGATTGATTAAAGTTGAAAATGAACCTTATGTAATTGAATATAATGTGAGAATGGGCGATCCGGAGACCGAAGTGGTGCTGCCAAGAATAAAGTCGGACCTGGTTGAGGTGCTGGAGAAAACTTATCATTCAAAATTAGATGAGGTAAATCTTGAAATTGATGAGCGGGCGGCGGCTACGGTCATGTTGGTATCTGGCGGCTATCCTGAAAATTATGAAAAAGGAAAGGAAATCACGGGGATTGAGAAAGTGGAAGACTCCCTGGTGTTCCATGCAGGCACAAAAGCCGAAAATGGCAAAATTGTTACCAGTGGGGGCAGGGTGATTGCGGTTACTTCCCTGGCGGAAGATTACAAAAAGGCACTAAAAAAATCTTATCAAAATGTAGAAAAGCTACAATTTGATAAGATGTATTATAGAAAGGATCTGGGATTTGATTTATCCTAGATATGGGGAATGTTTAGAAGATTTTGTTTCTTCTTCATCCCTGTCCTGAAACTTTTTAAGTTCCTTAAGCCAGTAAGCAAAGGCTGCAATACCAATTATTAAAAAAATAAAATTTATAGCATTGGCCAACCACCATGAATCAAATTGCAACTCACGTAAGGCATCAAGAGGGATAAAAAGAATTTCTTCAAATAGCCATTCAATACCTTCAAATAAATCTCGCATCATTTTTTAACCTCGTTATTAGTTAATATTACAAAAATATAAAAAACGGCAATGCTAACAAGCTTTTTTGGTAAATCAACTCCTGTAAATATTATTGCAGTGGTGCTTTTTATGGCAGCATTTTTTGTTTTTGCCAATTTCCAGGAATGGTTTCTAAACCTTGGTTTACAGCCTTTCTTTGAAAAATTAGGGGTTTTGCTGTGTTTTATTCTGAGCGTATTGGTACTCAACTTTATCGCCAAAAAAAATGAACTCACTAAAAGAAGCGCCTATAAAATTCTTCTTTTTGCCATTTTTAGCAGTTCGTTTTTTGCCCTGCTTAAAAATGACCAGGCTATTGTTGCCAATTTGTTTATTCTGCTGGCGTTCAGGAGAATTATAAGTCTTAAATCCAGGAAAGTTGTCCAGCAAAAAATCTTTGACGCCACATTTTGGATTTGTATCGCTTCGCTTTACTATTTCTGGTCTGTACTGTTTTTGGCTGTAGTTTTTGTGGGAATAATATTTTACGCTTCTTACGTAAAGAACCTTCTTATCCCGCTCATCGCTTTTCTTGCTGTTCTTTCCCTTACAGAATGTTTTCACCTGCTCGTTTATGACAGTTTTTACACTTTTGCAGAATGGTACCAGCCTGTAAACCTCAATTTCGGTAATTACCAGGAATTAGAATTACTTGTCCCGTTAAGCATTATTCTGGCATTGTTGCTCTGGACGCTAATGTCTTATTTTTCGGTAATCCAGAAAGCCAGCATTACGCGCCGGCCAGTTTTAAACCTGGTGCTTTTTAGCCTTGCCGTTAGCCTTTGCGTTGCAGTACTTTCACATCAAAAAGACGGCAGTGAGTTTATCTTCTTTTTTGTGCCTTTAAGCATTATCGCTTCTAATTATTTTGATAGCAAAAAGGACAGGGTTTTTAAGGAAGTACTGCTTGTTTTACTCATTTTGATGCCCTTTGCCGTGCCCCTGTTTTTCTAAATTTTCCTTCGGAAAACTCCTGTTTCCATGGCAGTTTCAACTTAAACTATATTAAATTATAATACCTTTGCGCTTTTAGCCGAATTGTCAAATAACACCTAAGAATTATACATGTTTTCAGATAAAGCCAATAAGATATTTCAGGACGTGATCGAAAAATATCATGAAAAAGATACTGTATATCAGCCTTTTGAAAATCCCTATGACCGGAATGAAAATTTAATTGAACACCTGCTTTACCGCAAATGCTGGATAGATACCGTACAATGGCATTATGAAGATATTATAAGGGACACCAATATCGATCCTGCTGAAGCGCTTGAGCTAAAGCGAAAAATTGATGCTTCCAACCAGGACAGGACAGATACCGTGGAATATATTGACAGTTATTTCCTTGAAACTTTTAAAGAAGTGGAGCCTAAGGAAGATGCTACTATAAATTCTGAAAGCCCCGCCTGGGCCATAGACCGGCTCTCTATCCTGGCGCTAAAGATTTATCACATGCACGAAGAGGCCAACCGCAAAGACGCCACGCAGGAACATATGATGAAGTGCAGGAGCAAACTGGATGTTTTATTGGAGCAGCGGGTAGACCTTTCTTCAGCAATAAACCAATTGTTGGAAGATATTGCCAACGGTGATAAATACATGAAGGTGTACAGGCAAATGAAAATGTATAACGACGAAGAGCTAAATCCGGTATTAAGGAAGAAATAAGCTCAAAAATCAATTAATATGAGGCGGGTTTTTGCAAAGAAAGAAAATTCTTTTTCCGGGAATGGACCCGCCGGGGAAAAGTCCCCGCACATCCTGGTAATTCGCCTTTCTGCTATGGGGGATGTTGCCATGGTGGTTCCTGTTTTGCGCAAGCTTGTGTCCACTTACCCCAAAATTAAAGTCACAGTTTTGACCCGCGGGTTCTTCATGCCTATGTTTGCCAATATTCCCAATGTTTCGGTGTATGAAGCCGATGTTAATGGTGTTCACAGCGGGATTATTGGATTGGGCAGGCTGGCAAAAGAACTGCGCGATGAAGAAATAGATATGGTGGCAGATCTTCATGATGTGCTGCGAAGCAATGTGCTGAATTCGGTTTTTTATCTCTTCGGAATCCCGGTAAAACAGATTGATAAAGGGCGGAAGGAAAAAAAGGCCCTTACCCGGTTAGAAAATAAGGTTTTTCAACCCCTGCAATCCACTCACCAGCGGTATGCCGATGTATTTGAAGCTTTAGGTTATCCTATAGATCTGGAAAATCATGATTTTAAGCATTCTCTTCCCCTTTCTGCTGAAGTAGAATATTTTGCAGGTTCTCATGATAAAAAATGGCTGGGAATTGCTCCCTTTGCCCAACACGCCTCAAAAAGTTATCCTTCAGATTTAATGGAAGAAGTTTTAAGGCAGCTTCAAAATAATCAAAATATCGGGATTTTTCTTTTTGGGGGAGGCGCTGCAGAACTTCCGAAATTACAGGAATGGGAAAAAACGTTTCCTGGTATCCATTCCGTAGCTGGGAAATTTACTTTTGAAGAAGAACTCGCGCTTATTTCAAATCTTGATGCCATGCTTTCTATGGATAGTGGCAACGGGCATATCGCTGCCATGTATGGCGTACCGGTAATTACAGTCTGGGGATTAACGCATCCTTATGCTGGCTTTGTACCGTTTAATCAGCCTTTGGAAAATTCAATTTTGCCAGACCTGGAAAAGTATCCGCTTATTCCCACGTCCATATACGGGAAAACAGTTCCTGAAGGTTATGAAAACGCCATGCGCAGTATCCCGCCAGAAATTATTGTAAAGAAAATTATTGAGGTGCTGGATATTACCCGCGTGTAAGCAGCAGCATACCAAACTGTCATTGCGAGCGCAGTAAAATGGAGCGTGGCAATCCCAGATAATTCTTTCAGTACTCTTTGAGCAGACATATTGGGATTGCTTCGGCTTTCGCCTCACAATGACAGACTCGTATAATTCTGTGAAGGCAATAAAGTGTTACACATCATCATAATCCACCTTAAGAGTAGGGGTGGTGGGTTGTGCCTGGCAGGTTAAAATTAGACCTTCTTCCAGTTCCTCATCTGTAAGGATCTGGTTTTTTCTCATTTTGGCGCTGCCTTCGGTAATTCTTGCAATACAACTGCTGCAAATTCCACCCTGGCAGGAGTAGGGGACATCCAGGTCGTTTTCCAGCGCGGCATCAAGTACCGTATCTCCCTGTTCCATGGTGAAAGTAGTTTCTTCATCATCTACCAAAACAGTAAGTTGGGTTTGCCCTTCAAGATCGGCTTCTACTTCTCCCGTATCTTTACTGGAAAAAAGTTCAAATAATATCTTTTCCTCAGGTACCCCGTTTTCTTTAAGAATCCCGATCACCTGGTTGATCATTTCTTCAGGCCCACAAAGAAAAAAAGACTTAAAAGAGTGGTCTTTAAACCTGTTCTTCAGCACATAGTTTACCGTGCTTTTTTCAATCCTTCCAAAATGGGCATTTTCTTCCCTTGCCCGGCTATAAACAAACTCAATAAAAAGCCTGTCGGGATATTTTAACTGAAGTTCCAGCAGGTCTTTAAAAAATATGGTTTCTTCAGGAGATTTATTTCCGTAGGTAAGTACAAACCGGCTTTTGGGCTCTTCCTTCAGCACGGTTTTAATGATGGAAAGCACCGGGGTAATCCCGCTTCCTGCAGCAAAGGCCGCGTAGCTATTGGGGCCGCTTTCGGGGTTCAGGATAAACCTTCCCTCTGGCGGGTGTACCTCCAGCACGTCCCCGGCCTTTAATTTATTATTTGCAACAACAGAAAATTTTCCACCTTCCACTTCTTTTACGGTAACCTTAAATTCCCCACTGCCCGGAGCGGAACAAAGGGAATAGGACCTGCGTATTTCTTCATTGTTCAAGGAAGCTTTTATGGTAACATACTGCCCTGCTTTAAAGCTGAATTCTTCTTTTAAATCCTGCGGAATTTCAAAAGATATGCTAACCGCCCGTGGAGTCTCACGAATAACTTCCTTTACTGCTAGCGGATAAAATTTACTCATCAAAAAATAATTTGTTTGCAAAAATACAAAGTATGGGCGTTTTAAAAGTGTAACAAATCGCTAAATTTCGCTACTTGTAGATAAACACCATCCAAATTATGTTTAGGCTTTTTTTATCTCTTGAATGGAAATCGTTTTTCAGGTCTGCCAGTTTTGGAAAAAGTATTGGACTGCGAATTTTACTAATCTTCCTGGCCCTTTATTTTGCAGCAGTTTTCCTGGTGATGGGAATTGCCCTATATCCCGGCATTCAGAAATTTTATCCTGAACAGGACCCGCTGGAGGTGGTAAACAATTTTGTGCTACTATGGCTGGCCCTGGAACTGCTTTACCGCTTTTTCCTGCAAACGCTGCCCGTAATGGATATTAAGCCCTTACTTATCCTGCCTGTAAGGAAGCGAAAGGTGGTCAATTTTGTCCTGATAAAATCCCTTTACTCATTTTATAATATTCTTCCGCTGTTTTTAATTGTGCCCTTCGGAATATATTGCATGGTTAAAGGCGATTATCCCAGCATACAAATTTTAGCCTGGATGCTGGCCATGTATTCCCTTGCCCTGTGTGTGAACTACATTAATTTCATCATCAAGAAGAAATTTACAGATAACCTGAAGGCCTTAATTCCTGTTGCGCTAATCGTGGCAATTTTAGCAGCCCTGGAATATTTTGAAATTTTTAGTCTTACAGGCTGGTTTGGAAACATCCTGGACTTTATGGTATTACACCCTTACCTGGCTGTTGTACCGGTTATTTTGCTTATTCTTTTGTATAAATGGAACCAGCTTAACCTGGAAAAGAAATTTTACCTGGATGCCGGGCTTAAAGGCAAAGCCAAAACTGCAGATACCAATGATTTTGTATGGACCAGGAAATTTGGCAGTATCGCACCTTTCCTTCAGCAGGATTTAAAGTTGATCTGGAGGAACAAAAGACCAAAAACCACTATTTACCTGTCGTTCTTTTTCCTTTTGTATGGTTTGATCTTTTACCCGAATGATGCGTATGAAAATATGCCCGCTTTCTATGTTTTCGTCGGAATTTTTATCACCGGCGTTTTCATGATCAATTTCGGGCAGTTTATTCCCGCCTGGGACGCGTCATATTACCCCATGATCATGGCACAAAACATTCCGCTGAAGCAATATCTGGCCTCAAAAGCGGGATTAATTACCTTTAGCGTGGTGGTATTGGCAATTCTCTCTACTCCTTATGTTTACTTCGGCTGGAGAATTTTATTGCTGAATATGGTTTGCGCGCTTTACAATATAGGGGTAAATATCCCCGTGCTTTTATACGCCGGCTCCTTCAACAAGAAAAAAATAGACCTGGATAAAAGCCCTTTTATGAACTATCAGGGCACAGGAATTACCCAGTGGTTAGTGGCTATTCCGCTTATTGGGTTTCCGGTACTGGTTTTTTACATCTTCTATAAGTTTATAAGTTATGATGCCGCACTTGTGGCGCTGGCGGTTTTAGGAATAATTGGAGTTTCACTAAGAGGAAAAATCCTGGACTTCCTGGCAAGAATGTACAAAAAACGAAAATACCAGATGATTAGCGGATTTAAACAAAGCGGCGAATAAATTTTAAGAGACATGATAACAGCAACCAATCTTTCCAAAGTATACAACGGCTCAAAAGTGCTTGATATTGAACATCTGGACATTCCTTCAGGACAAAATTTTGGCCTTGTGGGAAATAACGGGGCAGGAAAAACCACCTTTTTTAGCCTTCTTCTGGATTTGATCCAGCCTACTTCCGGTAATATTTTCAACAACGAAATTACCGTGAGCCAGAGTGAAGACTGGAAACCTTTTACATCTTCTTTTATAGATGAAAGCTTTTTGATTGGGTATCTTACTCCTGAAGAATACTTCTATTTCGTAGGGGAATTGCGCGGCCAGAATAAAGCCGATGTTGACAATTTTGTGGCACAGTTTGAAGAATTTTTTAATGGTGAAATTATCGGGCGCAAAAAATATCTTAGGGACCTTTCTAAAGGAAACCAGAAAAAAGTTGGGATAACCGCGGCGCTTATTGGCAATCCCGAAGTGGTTATTTTAGATGAACCTTTCGCCAATCTGGATCCCACCACCCAAATAAGGCTCAAAAAAATTGTAAAGGAACTCTCTGAAGTTTCCGGCACCACGGTGCTTATTTCCAGCCATGACCTTATTCATGTGACTGAAGTTTGCGAAAGAATTGTGGTTTTGGATAAAGGAATAATTGTAAAAGATATTCAAACTTCAGAAGCTACTTTAGCTGAACTGGAGTCGTATTTTTCCGGAGAGCAGGTCCAGGTGCAATCTTCTGAAGATTCAAACCCACTGCCCTAAACTTTGTGTTTCTAAAAAGAAGCGTATTTTTACACACTAAAATAGCTGTTTTTCAGTTATTCAAGGAGTTAAGAAAACGCTGATTTTGAAGATATTTACCAGAATACTTTTCCTTATTTTCATTGCCTGCCTTGGCCTAAGCTGTTCGCGCAAGAAGAACACTTTTCTTAGCCGTAACTGGCATGCCATGACTACCGAGTATAACACGCTTTATAACGGTAATCTCGCGCTGGAAAAAGGCCGCGAGGAGCTGAATAATAATTACGCCGATAATTACTGGGATATCCTGCCGGTGGAACGCATGCAGATTGATGAAAATATCACGCTGCCGGACAGTGTTAGAAACCAGAATTTTGGTTATGCCGAAGAAAAGGCCGTAAAAGCCATTCAGCGGCATTCCATGCTCATTAAAGGCAAAGAACAAAATCCGCAAATAGACGAAGCTTACCTGCTGCTGGGCAAAGCGCGTTATTTCGATCAGCGGTTTATTCCCGCGCTGGAAGCCTTCAATTATATCCTTCATAAATATCCAGGGAGTGATAATATAAACCATGCGCAAATATGGAGGGAAAAAACAAACATGCGCCTGGATAACAATCGGTTGGCAATTACCAATTTAAAGAGGATTCTGGAAAACTTCAATCTTGAGGAACAGGATTATGCCGATGCCAACGCGGCGCTGGCCCAGGCTTATATAAATATGAACCATCCGGATAGCGCTATGGTGCCCCTGGAACGCGCTGCAGAATTCACCGGGAAAAACAACGAAAAGGGAAGGTATTATTTTATCCTTGGGCAGCTTCATAATCAATTAAATGAGCCGAAACTGGCAAATGCAGCTTTTGATGAAGTTATCGATTTAAACCGAAAATCGCCCAGGGTTTACATGATTAACGCCTATATTCAAAAAGCGCGGAATTTTGATTATAACCAGGGCAGCAATTACCAGTTAAGGGAAATGCTGGCAGAACTTGAAGAAAACCGTGAAAACAGGCCTTTCCTGGATAAAATTTATTTTCAGATTGGGGAATATTACAGCAAACTCGATTCTACTGAAATTGCTACAAAATATTACAACAAATCGCTAAGAGCCCCATCAAGTGACAAATACCTGAAATCCATCAATTACGAGATTCTGGCCAATATGAATTTTGATAATTCCAATTATCGTGTTGCCAGTTTGTATTTTGACAGCACTTTGGCCAATATGTCTCCGCGTTTACGGGAATTCAGGAGCATCAGCAAGAAAAGGAACAACCTGGAAGATATCATCCAGTATGAGGATATTGCTGAACAAAACGACAGTATTCTTCGGCTTGCCAATATGACCCGGGAAGAACGGATTGCTTATTTTACTAATTACACCAACAAATTAAAAGAAGCATATACTGAAGAAGTGCTGGCCGGGCAGAATGATCTCGCTTTGTCACAAAATAATTTTGGCCCTGCCATTCCAGTTGCCAATGCCGCCGGGCCGGTTAATACTTTTTATTTCTACAATCCTGCCAGGATTGCCAACGGCGCCCGGGAGTTCGTTAGGATCTGGGGGCGAAGAACTTTGGCCGATAACTGGCGCTGGGGGGATAATACCATCAACGTGAGCCAGGAACAGGTGCAGCAGGAATTCCTTGAGATCGATATTCAGACAGATCCGCGTTTTGACGCGATGACTTATATTAGTCAGATTCCGGAAGACCGGTATACCCTGGATAGTTTAACAAGGGACCGCGATTTTGCCTATTATCAACTGGGAATTATCTACAGCGAAAAGTATAATGAGTATGGCCTTGCTGCGGAAAGGCTGGAGACCTTACTTAGAAATACTCCGGAAGAAAGGCTGGTATTGCCCGCAAAGTACAATCTGTATAAATCTTACCAGGCCACGGGTAGATTGCGTGAAATGGAAGAAATAAAACAGGATATTCTAAATAATTATCCAGATTCCCGTTATGCTGCCTACATAAGGAACCCGCAAAGCCTGGCTGTAGAGGGCAATTCTCCCGATGATGCTTACGACGAGGTTTATGAGCTTTTTGAAGATCAGCAATACGCTGAAGTTATTGAAGAAAGCAATCAACTTATCACGCAATATACCGGGGACGAAATTGTGCCAAAATTAGAACTGCTAAAAGCAATGGCGACAGGGCGTTTATATGGTTTAGATGAATATAAAGCGGCGCTTAATAAACTGGCTTTGGATTATCCCCAAACTGAAGAAGGGAAGAAGGCCCAGAATATTTACAATACCGCTATTCCACAACTTCAGAAGCTGGACCTGGTGGCAGAAGACAGCCTGCAAACCGGATTTAAACTTTTGTTTTCCTTTAATTCTGCGCAGCACGAAGAGATGCTCGCCCTTAAGGAAAAAATTGATAAAGCACTGGAAGACCTGGACTATAAAAAACTTTCAACATCTGTAGATACCTACGATCCCGATATAAATTTTGTTACGGTTCATGGCCTTCAGAATAAAATGACCGCTTTGGGTTTTGCTGAATTACTTGAAAAAAACGATAATTATAGAGTAAAGCGTGAAGCTATTCCTGTTTCAGATCAAAATTACAGGATCATACAAATTAAGAAGAACCTCCAAACCTACTTAGATAAATTCAATTAAATCTTAAAGATGCTTTCGGGAATAAAATGATAAGCCAATAAATGAAAAATGATCAGCGTAAATACCTGGAATTTGTAAATATTGCTTTCCAGATGGGCATTATAATAGCGGCAGGGGTATTCCTGGGTATCTGGCTGGACGGGAAATTTCCCAATAAATATTCGGCTTTTACCATTGGCGTTTCCCTTTTAGGAGTATTTATCGCACTATACCAGGTCTACCGGGGCATTAGCAATATGAGTAAGGATGATTAGGATGAAGATACGATTACTCCGGTTTTTAAAATATTTTCTTCCGTTCACTTTTCTTCTGATGCTTTTCCAGTACTTTATCGTGAATTATTTTGGGGGCGAAAAAATGTATTACAGCATCTTCTCTGTTTATGCGTTTCATTTTTTTTCCACATTTATTATTTACTTTTTACTCCTGCTGGTGCACGATAAATTTCAGGATAAAACCGGTTTTGCCTTTATGGGAGCCGGGCTTTTAAAAATGTTTGCCGCTGTGCTGTTTCTGTTGCCTATGCTGCTGGCAAAAGTTGCGCACCCGTTTGCCAATGTGCTGGCGTTTTTTATTCCTTATTTTCTATTCCTGATCTTTGAAACCTTTTTCGCGGTAAGATTAATAAATTCAAAATAAGCGGCTGAATATCAATAACATTATCAAAAATGGCGATATTGTCAAAAAAATGAAGAGGCTACTTTCAGATAAAAATTAAAAGTATACCTTTGCACGGAAATTTAGAGGCCGTAATTTTAAGTTGAACAGGTACTATGACAGCACACAAATCTTTATGGATTAAAGTGTATTTTGCACTGGCTTTTGCCCTGCTACCACTGTTTTCATTCGCACAGGAGCACGAATCTCTTGGAGAAGTTGAAGAAGAGTTTAATGCCACAGAGATGATTATGCACCATATTGGTGACGCTCATGGGTGGCATTTCTTTGGGGAAGGAGAAAATTCTTTTACTATCCCGCTTCCTGTTATTTTGTGGACAGAAAATGGGCTGGTGTCTTTCATGTCCAGTGAATTTCATCATGATACGGAAGGCCATCATGTAGTTGAAGCAAACGGAATGCGCTTTGTAAACCTTCATGAAGATATTTATAGACTGGAAGACGGTGCTGAAGCAGTAGAGTTTGATGCTGAACACCATCCTTTAAACGCCAGCAAGCCCTGGGATATATCTATCACAAAAAACGTGGCGGCTATGTTTATAACCGTTATTTTGATGTTGTTGTTTTTCCGTAGCCTTGCCAGTCATCATAAAAAGAATTCGCATGCCCCTAAAGGTTTTAATAATGTACTGGAAACCCTGGTACTGTTTGTTAGGGATGAAATTGCAATTCCTCAAATTGGGGAAAAGAAATACATGAAGTTTATGCCGTTTTTGCTTACGGTATTCTTTTTTATCTGGATTACCAACCTGTTGGGTCTTTTGCCCGGGGCAGCTAATGTTACCGGCAACATTGCCGTAACCGTTTCCCTGGGATTGTTTACCCTGGCACTTATTATAATAAATGGAAATAAGGATTACTGGAAGCATACCTTCTGGATGCCTGGTATCCCCACATGGGTTAAGCCTATTTTGGCAGTTGTAGAAGGCGCCGGGGTGGTTATTAAACCAATTGCTCTTATGATTCGTCTTTTTGCGAACATTACTGCAGGGCACATCATTATTTTAAGCTTAATATCTTTAATATTTATATTAGAAAATGCAGGAGTTGCAGGAGTTTCCGTTCCGTTTGCATTATTTATAACAGTACTGGAATTGCTGGTAGCATTCCTTCAAGCGTTTATTTTTACGATATTGTCGGCCCTGTTTATAGGGATGGCGGTAGAGGAACATGAACATCATTAATTTTAATTTTTAAATTTTTCAATTATGGAATTATTGTATGTAGGTCTTGCAGCTTTAGGTGCTGGTTTGGCAGTTGTGGGAGCGGCTATTGGAGTTGGTAAAATCGGTGGCTCTGCCATGGATGCTATCGCCCGTCAGCCAGAAGCTTCTGGAAAAATTCAAACAGCTATGATTATTGCTGCTGCACTTGTAGAAGGTGTTGCCCTTTTTGGGGTAGTTGCATCTTTGCTTGGTGTACTAAGATAATTAATGGAAAAGAGCCCTTCGCAACGGTTGGTTGCGAAGGCGCTTTTTAAATGATGTTTTAACTATTATTATTTGATATATGGATTTAATTACCCCTGAATTTGGTTTATTTTTCTGGCAGACAATAGTTTTCCTGGTACTTATTTTCCTTATGGCAAAATTTGCCTGGAATCCTATTCTTGGTGCGGTTAAGAACAGGGAAGAGTCGATTAATAAAGCATTATCTTCAGCCGAAGAGGCCAGGAAGGAAATGCAAAATCTTAAAGCTGATAATGAAAAGCTTCTGAAGGAAGCCCGTGCAGAAAGGGACACCATCTTAAAAGAAGCACGCCAGCTGAAGGAAAGGATTATAGCCGATGCCAATGATGAAGCTCAGGAAAGGGCTGATCAAATAGTGGCCCAGGCGAAAGAAAGTATAGAAATGGAAAAAAGAGCGGCAATGGCCGATATCAAAAATCAGGTGGCCAGCTTATCCATAGAAATAGCAGAAAAAGTAGTTCGTAAAGAATTGTCTACTAAAGAAAAACAGCACCAGATGATTGATGAAATGCTTGGTGATGTTACTTTAAACTAGGTTGGCTATGAAGGGAACAAGAGCAGCACAACGTTACGCAAAGGCAATAATTTCTCTGGCAAGGGATAAAAAAGTTGCTGAAGAGGTTAAGAATGATATGGATTCCATCGTAAAAACAATTGGCGGCAGTGACGATTTAAAGCACCTGCTAAGCAGCCCGGTTGTTAAAAACAGCATGAAAAAAAGTGCGCTGAAGGAAATCTTCAAAAGCAGCAATGCGGTAACCCTTGGAGCTTTTGACATTCTGCTTGAAAATAACCGTATCAATATTTTAAATGCTGTTGCAAAGGAGTATTTAAAAATGTATTATGGCACAAGCGGAATGCAGGAAGCCATAGTAACCACTGCAGTTCCTCTTAATAAAGAACTGGAAGAAAAAATTCAGAATAAAATAAAAGAATTAACAGGAGCCGGGGCTATTATTAAAAATATAATTGATGACAGCATCATTGGCGGATTTATATTGAGGGTTGGAGATTTGCAGTATGATGCAAGTATCGCCAGGAATCTCAATAACCTGAAAAGAGAATTTAAAGACAATACATTCGTTTCAAAAATTTAGAAAATTTACGCAATTGGGCGTGTTATTATATAACAAGTAATTATGGCAGAAGTAAATCCTGCTGAAGTATCAGCAATATTAAAAAGGCAATTATCAGGTTTTGAGGCAGAAGCCTCTTTAGACGAAGTTGGAACCGTCCTTACTGTAGGTGACGGGATCGCAAACGTTTATGGCCTGTCTAATGCACAATACGGGGAACTGGTTCAGTTCGAAGGCGGACTGGAAGGTATTGTACTTAACCTTGAAGAAGATAATGTTGGGGTTGTACTTCTAGGTTCCTATAAACAGGTAAAAGAAGGCTCTGTAGTTAAGAGGACCCAGCGTATCGCTTCTATCAATGTTGGAGAAGGTATTGTTGGCCGGGTAGTAGATACCCTTGGAAATCCTATTGATGGAAAAGGTGCTATTGAAGGTGAAACTTACGAAATGCCTTTGGAGCGTAAAGCGCCTGGTGTAATTTATCGTGAGCCGGTAACCGAGCCGCTTCAAACCGGGATCAAGTCTATAGATGCCATGGTTCCTGTAGGTAGGGGACAGCGTGAGCTTGTAATTGGTGACCGCCAGACTGGTAAAACCACAGTTTGTATAGATACCATTCTTAACCAGAAAGAATTTTATGATGCCGGGGAGCCGGTATATTGTATATATGTAGCTATTGGGCAAAAAGCTTCTACCGTTGCAGGTATTGCTAAAGTGCTTGAAGATAAAGGTGCTTTGGCCTATACCACCATTGTAGCGGCAAATGCTTCAGATCCTGCGCCAATGCAAATTTATGCTCCGTTTGCAGGTGCTGCGATCGGGGAGTATTTTAGAGATACAGGCCGTCCTGCACTTATCGTGTATGATGATCTATCTAAACAGGCGGTTGCTTATCGTGAGGTTTCCTTGTTGCTTCGTCGTCCACCGGGGCGTGAAGCTTATCCAGGTGATGTTTTCTTCCTTCACTCCAGATTGTTGGAGCGCGCGGCAAAAGTTATTAATAATGATAAAATTGCCGGCCAGATGAACGACCTTCCGGATGTTTTGAAGGATAAAGTAAAAGGTGGAGGTTCATTAACCGCGCTTCCGCTTATCGAAACCCAGGCAGGAGACGTTTCGGCATATATTCCAACTAACGTAATTTCGATTACAGACGGGCAGATTTTCCTTACTTCAGATTTATTCAACTCCGGGGTTCGTCCTGCGATTAACGTGGGTATTTCGGTTTCTCGTGTGGGTGGTAACGCGCAGATCAAATCTATGAAGAAGGTTGCAGGTACGCTAAAACTTGACCAGGCACAGTTCCGTGAACTGGAAGCTTTCGCGAAATTCGGTTCAGATCTTGATCCTGCCACCATGAACGTGATCGAAAAAGGGAAGCGTAATGTGGAAATCCTTAAGCAGGGCCAGAATGACCCGTATCCGGTAGAAAACCAGATCGCGATTATTTTTGCAGGTTCTAAAAACCTTCTAAGGGATGTTCCTGTAGATAAAGTAAAGGAATTCGAAAAAGATTACCTGGAGTACCTTAACGCTAAGCACAGGGATACTCTGGACACCTTGAAAGCAGGAAAACTTACAGACGAGGTTACCGATACTTTGGCTTCAGTAGCTAAAGAGCTTTCAGCGAAATATAAAAACTAGTAAATTCCCCTCCCATCCTCCCCGAGGGGGAGGGGTTTTATAAAATTTTAATTTCTCCCCTTTGGGGAGATTAAGAGGGGATTATGGCAAACTTAAAAGAATTACGTAGCAGGATTACTTCGGTTTCTTCAACCATGCAGATTACCAGTGCCATGAAAATGGTTTCTGCTGCTAAATTGAGCAAAGCCCAGGACGCGATCGAGGCAATGCGTCCTTATTCTGAAAAGTTAACCCAGCTTTTACAGGATCTTAGCGCTACCCTTGATGATGATTCCAGTAGCAAGTTCGCTGAGGAAAGAGAGGTTAAAAATGTATTGGTTGTTGCTATTTCTTCCAACAGGGGTTTAGCCGGGGCTTTTAACACCAACATTATCAAAGCGGTGCGGCAAAGGGCCAAAGAAAATTATTCCGGTAAAAATGTGGAATTTTATACTATCGGAAAAAAGGCGAATGACATTCTTACCCGTAATTTCACTATTTACAAGAACAATAATGAGATTTACGACGAGCTCACTTTTGATAATGTTGCTGAAGTTGCCGAAGAATTAATGCAGTTGTTCCTTGACGGGAAGTACGATAAAATAGAAATTGTTTATAATCAGTTTAAAAATGCGGCTACGCAGGTTGTAACTGAAGAGCAGTTTCTGCCAATTCCGAAGTTTGAACAGGAGAATAATAAGCAACTGGATTACATTTTTGAACCCTCAAAAATCGAAATTGTAAGAGAGCTTATTCCTAAATCCCTGAAAATGCAGCTTTATAAAGCCTTACGGGATTCCTTTGCTTCTGAACATGGGGCGCGAATGACAGCCATGCACAAGGCCACTGAAAACGCCACAGAGCTTAGGGACGATCTTAAACTCACTTACAACAAGGCACGCCAGGCTTCCATTACCAACGAGATTCTGGAAATTGTTGGTGGCGCCGAAGCATTGAGCAATTAGACGTAGCGTTAGCGGAGTCAAATTTCTCCAGCACTAATTCGCTCCTTCCCATTCAAGGGTAGGTGGGCCCGAGAGGGGCGGAAGGGTTAGAAGTAGCCAACCGTCAAATTCAATAATACAAAAGAAACCCGCAGCCGAAACCTGCGGGTTTTTCTTTGGCATCTGTTTTGCTTCCTTACCTTTAAACACAAAAAAGCCATTTATCATGAAACATGCATACCTTCTTTTGAGCAGTATTTTTGTTTTTAGCCTCTTTGCCAGTTGTGGGAGTAATAAAGAACTTCAGGAAGCCCCACCGGCCCAATTTAGACAAGCCTACACTACTTCTGAAGACGCGGCTCTACTATTACATATTCCCGTTGTGGCCATCCAGGAAAATCGAGTATCCCTGGAGAGTGTTTACTTTCGCGGGATGAAGTCTCCGCTAAAGCAAAATGAGGAAATCCCGGGAGAATATGTGGCCAGGTTCAACACCAAAGACCCGTCCATGATAATGAGCAGTGATCCCAAAGAGGAATACGGAAATAAACCACCTCAAAAACCCCAAAAAAGTCCCGTAGAACTTAAAAGTGATGAAGCCCTGCTGGTTTTTGCCAAAAATGCAGCTACAAAGTTCTACAAACTGGAAGGAATTGTGGAAAAGGATTAATTCCAGGCGCCATTACTTCTGATTTATTCAGATATTTGTAAGAAATCAAGGCATTCCCATTGGGTACTTTCAAAAAATTATTTCAACATACTTTTCTCTACGGGCTGGCCACGGTGCTGCCAAGAATGCTTAATTTTATATTAGTACCCCTGTATACCGATGTGTTGCCTATGGAAGAATATGGGGAAATTTCGGTGATATTCGCATATTTTGTACTCTTTAATGTAATCCTGGCCTATGGTATGGAAACCGCCTTTTTCAGGTATTATAACAAATCTGAAAACCGGGAAAGCGTTTTAAGCACCTCTGCCTTGTCCCTGCTGGGAACTTCGGTTTTATTTCTGGCACTTGCATTTCTTGTCCGGTCTTACATTTCAGACCTTATAAATATTCCGCTTAAATATATAAATCTGGCGATCTGGATCTTATTCCTGGATGCGTTGGTTATTATTCCTTTTTCATGGCTTAGAGCCACAGAAAAGCCATTAAAATACGCAGTCATTAAAATACTGAATGTCGCCATCAATCTGGGATTGAACGTTTTTTTTCTTATTTACCTGGAAGACCTGGCAAGGGAATCTTCCATTTTCGCATCGATCTATCGTCCCGATTTTGAGATATCCTATGTTTTTATTTCAAATCTGGTTGCCAGTGCGGTCACCTTAGTTTTAATGCTATCTTTTTATCTGAATATAAGTTTTAAATTTAATAAACTGCTATGGAAAAAGATGCTTGCCTATGCCGTTCCGGTATTAATTGCCGGTATTGCTTTTTCAATTAATGAGGTTTTTGATCGTATTATCCTGGATAGAATGCTTCCTGCAGATATCGCCAAAGCAAAAATTGGAGCCTATTCTGCCTGCTATAAGCTGGCACTTTTTATGACGCTTTTCTCCACGGCTTTCCGTTTGGGAATAGAACCTTTCTTTTTTAGCCATGCTTCTTCAAAAAATGCGCCTAAAACCTATGCTCAAATCACTAATTATTTTACCATCTTTGGCAGTATTATCTTAATAGCTGTGCTTGTTTTTTCAGATTTATTAAAGCGGCTGCTCATTCAAAATTCAGAGTATTGGGAGGCGATGAAAATCCTTCCGCTAATCCTTCTTGCCAACCTGTTTTTAGGGATTTACCATAACCTCTCGGTATGGTACAAAATTACCGACAGGACTAAATTTGGCGGATTCATTTCTATAGGAGGTGCCATTGTCACTATTCTTCTTAATGTGCTGCTCATCCCAGGGATTGGCTATATGGGTTCTGCCATCGCAACGCTTGCGGCTTATGGCGTGATGATGTTCCTTTCTTATTTCTACGGAAGAAAATATTATCCTATTCCCTATAATCTCAAGAAAACATTAGGTTTATTATGCCTGTCAATTTTATTATCTTCCGTATCATTTTATATATTTCCCGGAAATTATTTAGTGGGAATTCCGTTATTGATACTGTTCATAGGAATAGTGTATTTTTCAGAAAAAAATCAAATCCAACAAATCATTCAATCATAGTTTATGAAAATCAAAATCATCAACAAATCTGAACATAAACTGCCGCATTACGAGACCAAAGCTTCGGCGGGAATGGACCTTAGGGCAAATATTTCCGAAGAAATTAGCCTGAAGCCTTTAGAGCGGACTATCGTAAAAACAGGACTTTTTATAGAATTACCGGTGGGTTATGAGGCCCAGGTAAGGCCTAGAAGCGGGCTTGCCGCCAAAAAGGGAATTACCGTGCTTAATGCTCCGGGTACCATAGATGCCGATTATCGCGGGGAGATTGGAGTAATTCTTGTAAACCTATCTAATGAGGAATATACTATTAAAGATGGAGAAAGGGTGGCCCAGATGGTAATCGCGAAACATGAACATATCACCTGGGAAGAGGTGGATGTTCTTGGAGAAACCTCGCGGGGAGAAGGAGGTTTTGGAAGTACCGGGCATCAATAGCAAATTATATAATATACTTGATGAAGTTTGATAAAGAGTTTAAAGAAGCTATAACTCATCTTCCCGATAAGGAGAAGGATAAACTGATCCTGCGTTTGCTAAAAAAAGATTTGACGTTGGCTAACCGGTTGCACTTTGAGTTAGTAAATACTAGAAGTGTAGAAGAGCAGCGGGAAAAAATGGAAAACCGCATCATTGAAAGGGCGAAGCATATGCAGGAAACTTTTTATTCCGTAGGTTATCTAAATATGGATGTGCGGTTTTTGAGTGGAGAAATCACTGAACATGTAAAAATTACCAAAGATAAATTTGGCGAAGCCAGTCTTAATATACTAATGCTTAATGAAGTCTTAAAACATAACAGGAGCAATATCCTTTCAGCCACTCCAGGAAAGGCAAGAAAATTCTGTACTGCCGTTATAGCAAGAGTTTTTAAAATCATGTTATTAATCGATAAGCTACATGAAGATTATATGCTGGAATTTGAAGAAGGGCTTAAAAAACTTGGAAATCTAATTGGTGAGAATCATTATATAATGAAAGCGGCCATTTATAACGGATTTGATGTAAACTGGTTGTTGAAAGCAGAAATACCTGAAGATATCGCAGATATTCACAAAGACCTTAGAAACAGGGGTTTTTTAAAATAGAAATAGTAAATAAAAATATTAAAATGAAAATTATCGTACCAATGGCAGGCCGTGGATCCAGGCTTCGCCCTCATACTTTAACCGTTCCAAAACCATTAATTCCCATTGCGGGCAAACCTATTGTACACCGGCTGGTGGAAGATATTGCAAAGGTGCTGGATGAGAAAATAGACGAAGTCGCTTTTATTATAGGGGAAGATTTTGGAGAGAAGGTAGAAACCGATCTTAAAGAAATCGCCGAAAGCCTTGGCGCAAAGAGCAGCATTTACTACCAGGACAAGCCCCTGGGAACCGGCCACGCGATTATGTGCGCCAAAGCATCCTTAAGCGGCCCCGCCGTTATTGCCTACGCCGATACACTTTTTAAGGCCGACTTTACGTTAGACAAAGAGGCCGATGGCGTAATTTGGGTGAAACAGGTTGAAAATCCCAATGCTTACGGGGTGGTGAAGCTCAATGATAAACGGGAAATTACCGATCTTGTTGAAAAGCCGCAGGAACAGGTTTCAGACCTGGCGGTAATCGGGATTTACTATTTTAAAGATGTTGGCGTTCTCAAAAATGAGCTGCAGGGCGTTTTGGATAAAAATATTATTCGCGGTGGGGAATACCAAATTAATGACGGCATAGAAGCCATGAAACAAAACGGCCTGCGTTTTGTTCCTGGAAAAGTGGATGAGTGGATGGACTGCGGAAACAAGAACGTAACCGTAGAAACCAACGGCAGAATGCTAAATTTTCTCCATCAGGACGGCGAAAAGCTGATGTCTGATTCGGTTAAAATTGTGGATTCTGAAATTACCGAACCCTGCTATATCGGGGAAAATGTAGAGCTGAAAAATGCCAAAATCGGCCCGAATGTTTCAATCGGAAACGGGACAAAAATTGAAAATTCAGAAATCAAGAACAGCCTTATCCAGACTTTTGCCGAAGTTAAAAACGCTAAACTGGATAACGCCATGATTGGTAATTTTGCACGTTTTGACGGGGAATTTAAAGAAATAAGCATAGGAGATTATTCTGTTTTGGAATAATGACTGTTCCAGATCCTGGCAGATTGTCAAAAGATGTCAGGATCAATTAATAACCGGGAAGAAATCTTAGATTGATTAAATGAAGAAGAGCATCGTCATATTTGGCATTTTCACAAGCTTATGTGGTTCGTATCAATTGTGGTCACAGGAAGAGCAGCAGCTAGCCAAAGTGGTGGTTAATGATGATCTGGGCAATGTAAGCGATGAATTCCAGGAGTATTTTTTTGAAGCGCTTAAGCAAAAAGGCATAGAAAATTATGAAAAAGCGATAGTAGCTTTGGAAAAGTGCGAACAGTTGCAGCCGCAAAACCCGGTGGTTTTCTTTGAAATTGCCAAAAATCACAAGGCGCTGGAAAACTATAGTTTAGCTGAAGAAAACTTCAGAAAAGCTGTTAACCTTGAGCCGCAAAGAGAGGCCATCCTAGCGGAATGGTACGATATGTACATGCTCACCAGCAGCTATGAAGAGGCCATTTCGGTAGTAAAAAAACTGGTTCCGCTAGAGAATTCCTATAATGAAGACCTGGCTAATTTGTACATGTTAAGCGGGCGGTATGAAAAGGCGCTTGAACTTTTAGATGAATTGGATAAAAAGCTTGGCAGCAGTTCTTACAGGGAAAAAATGCGGAGACAAATCTACGCGATCACCAATAATACTACTGCCCAAATCAATAATCTGGAGAAAGAAATTTCAGCTGATCCGGAAAATGAACAGAATTACCTTAACCTAATTTACGTATACAGCCAGGAGGGCAATGATGAAGAGGCTTTTAAAATTGCGCAGGAACTGCTGGAGGCAAATCCGGGATCTACACTGGTACATTTGGCGTTGTATAAATTTCATCTCGACAGAGGTGAAACCGAAGCCGCTGTTAATTCTATGAAAATGGTCTTCCATAGTGAAGAAATTGATCCTGATTCCAAGTATAAGGTTTTAAATGATTTCCTTCTTTTTGTGGGTGATAATCCTGAATATGAAAATGATTTAATGGAAATGACCCAGCTGCTTTCTAATGCTGAAGAGCGGCCCGAACTTTACCAGGAACTGGGGCAATATTATCTAAGAAATGGTAGTAAAGAAGAGGCACTGGAGTATTTTGAAAAGGCGCTGAAGCAAAATCCGGATAATTTTGAACTTACCAAAAGCACTTTATTGTTGCAGATCGATTTTAACAAATTTGAAGCTGCCGCTGCCGTAAGCGAAGAAGCCCTGGAAATTTTCCCGGCACAGCCTGTGCTTTATTTATTACGTGGAGTGGCCTTAAATGCCTTAAAGCAGTACAAAGAAGCAGAGGAAATCCTTACTTTTGGACTTGATTTTTTGATCGATGATAAAAAAGTGGAATCCGATTTCTATGCTCAGCTGGCACTGGCGAATGCGGGATTGGATAATGAAGAAAAAGCTGCCGAATTTTCCAGGAAGGCAGAGTTAACACTAAAAGAAATAAACTGATGTTTAAAAATAGTATTACCCTTTGTTTTCTAATGCTCGTGTTGGTTTCCTGTGGAGGAGGCAGGGCAACCAAAGGAATCGCCACCAGGAATGCTAAAGCTGCCAACGTGATTGCCCGCCATTATGAGAACGAGGTGGATTTTGAAACTGCTTCAGGCAAATTGCGGGCGGTTTATCAAACTGAAGAGCGAACTCAGTCGGTGAGTCTTAGTTTCAGGATGGAAAAAGACAAAGCCATTTGGATGAGTGCCACGGTTTTGGGATTTCCTGTTGCCAAGGTTTATATCACCCCAACTTCGGTGAGCTACTATGAAAAAATCAGCAAAAGTTATTTCGACGGGGACTTTAGCCTGGTGAGTGAATGGCTGGGAACCCCGCTGGATTTTCAAAAGCTTCAGAATCTTTTAATTGGCCAGGCGATTTATGATCTTCGGGAAGAGCCTTATGAAATGGAACAATCAGCCAGGGGATATCAGTTTTTACCTGAACAAAATGTCGCGATAGAAAGAATGTTCCTGATAGACCCTTCAAATTATAAAGCTACGGCACAGCAGCTGGCACAGGCTGCAGAAAACCGCAGCGTAACGATTACTTATTCGGATTACCAAACTATAGACGGGAGAGTTTTCCCTGAAAACATTAAGATTATTGCCAATGAAGGAGGGGAATCTACAAATATTGATATCACTTACCGCTCAGTAGATTTTAATGAGAAAGTTAGTTTTCCATTCGATATTCCTTCAGGATATGATGAAATCAGCGTAAAATGAGAATGAAGAAATTTGGATATATCCTTTTGCTCCTGTGTTTTTTCGGTTTAAGCCGTAGCTCATACGCTCAAACCAATCGGGAGGAGCTGGAGAAAAAACGGCTGGAACTGCGCAATGAAATCAGGAAAATCAATGAACTGCGGTCCAGTAATAAGCAAAAGGAAAAATCTGTCCTTACCCAGGTAGAAGACCTTAACCAGCAAATAAAGCGCACGGAAAATCTTATAAGAGTTACCAATCAGCAGGCGAATTTGCTTACGCAGGAAATTAATGCCAATACCCAAAAGATCTCCAGCCTGCGGAAGGAGCTTCAGCAGCTAAAAGACGATTACGCCAAAATGATAAAGAGGTCTTATAAAAGCAAATCTCAGCAAAGCCGGGTAATGTTCCTGTTGTCTTCTGAAAGCTTTTTACAGGCCTATAAACGGCTTCAGTACATGAAGCAGTACACAAACTATAGAAAGGAGCAGGGAGAGCAAATACGTTCCCGTACTGAGGATTTGCAGCGTTTAAACAAAAACCTGGCAGATCAAAAGGAAGAAAAGGAACAGTTGATTGCCGAAAATCGTAACACAAGGCAACAGCTTGAAGAAAACCGTAAGGCCCAGCAGGCCCTAATGGCCACCATTAATAAGAAGGAAGGCCAGTTCGCTGCGCAAATTAAAGAGCGGCAGCGTGAAATAAACAGGATAGACCAGCAAATTGAGGAAATGATACGGGCTTCTATTGCCAAAGCAAATGAGGAGAGCGGCTCTACCTCTCGCGATGTATACAAACTTACCCCGGCGGCCAAAGCACTGGCAGCCGATTTTGCCAATAATAAGGGAAAACTTCCCTGGCCGGTAAAATCTGGAGTGGTGACCATGTCGTTCGGGCAGCATCCGCATCCTATAGTCAAAACAGCCATTATTAACAATAATGGAGTGAACATAGATACCGATCCAGGTGGAAAAGCCCGCGCGGTCTTCGACGGCACGGTTAGCGAAGTGCAATTGCTGAAAGGAGCCAACAAGGCGGTAATGATTAGGCATGGGGATTATATCACTATTTACGATAATCTGGATGAGGTTTATGTGAAAAGGGGAGACGTGGTAAGTACAGAGCAGGAGATAGGAGAAGTGGCCACCAACAGGACCACCGGCAAAACAACCCTTCATTTTTTAATCTTTAGGAATACCCAAAAAATGAATCCGGCGGATTGGATTTATCAGATGTAGGTCTTGATATTATTCAAACAGGGCTTTAAGCTCTGTAGCTTCATTTGGTTGTAGTTTTCCCGCCAGAACAAGGCTTAGCTGTTTTCTTCGCAAAGCGGCGGCAAATCGCTCCTTTTCAAGGTCTGTTTCAGGCTCTAAAGGTGGTATCTGTATGGGTGTGCCGGTTTCGTCTACCGCAACAAAGGTGTAAATGGCTTCATTAGCCTTGCTGCGCTGCCCGCTTTCACGGTCTTCCACCCAAACATCAATAAAGATCTCCATAGAAGATTTAAACGCGCGGGATACCGCTGCCTCTACGGTTACCACGCTGCCCAGGGGAACGGCCTTGTTAAAAGCCACGTGGTTTACAGAAGCGGTAACTACTATTCTCCGGCTGTGACGTCTTGCTGCAATACTCGCGGCGCGATCCATACGCGCGAGAAGTTCTCCTCCAAACAGGTTGTTAAGCGGATTAGTTTCACTTGGTAATACAAGGTCGGTAAGGGTAGTTCTGGATTCTGCCGGGGATTTTGCTTGCATATTTTAAATTTTCGGCAAAAATAAGGTGCTTAGCCCGATTTCCGGTTAAAGAAGTATTAAATTAAAGCTCCTCAACCAACAGCCATGCGCCTTCATTGGTTTTCTTCACCTCGCGCAGCATATTAATCGCTTCCCTTCTAGTCTGAAGGCTGGCATAAACAACCTGGTGAAGGCCGTATCTGTTCTCACCAATAAGCCTGGCTTTATATCCTTCAGCTTTAAGCTCGTCTACCTTTTTTTCAGCATTTTCAGGCATCCGAAAAGCGCCTGCTACAATATGATAATCGCCCGATTGTTTTTCAACTTCCAGGGTTACGGCAGGCAGCGGGTTATCTATAATGAAGGTAGCCTGCTGAATTTGCTGCTGTAGCTGGTTCTCTGCCTCCTGTTGTTCGGCGATATTATGTTCCGAAACCTGGTTGCTGTAAATGTTTAAACCGGCATAGCCTGTTAAGCCTAAAGCAAGCAGGCCAATGGCCGCATATTTAAGATAAGAAGGAGATTTTCTTTTTTCGGGAGTGAAAAGGAAAGGTGTCTTTTCTTCCAGTTCCTGCACCTGTTTTTTATAAACCTCTCTCTGCACCACTTCGCTCTGGAAAGATTCCAGCCCAAAAGAATCGGTAAGGTAATTTATTTCGGTACAAGGCTCGAACTGCAAAGTCTTTTCCGCAGAAAAAGTGAATTCTCCGATATTTTCCAGTTCGGCCTTTTTATCGTCCTCAAGGGATTTCTCGAGGGACGCGACAAATTCATTAATTTTATAAACGGCATTGTTATAGGATAGCTGTTCCGCTTCAGCTATATAATTGGCGAGCAAACCATCGTTCTTCAGCAGTTGCCTGTTAAAAGAAACCACCTTTTTGGGCGGATGAAAGGTATTTGTTTTATGCTCTATAAATGCCGGTTGTTTTTGGGAAAGAAAAGCTCCAAACCCGGGCACGATTATGCATTCGTAACGATAAAGTAAATCCTGAATATGCTTTGCTATGTTCATCGGTACAAAAATAAGGGTTCACGGGTTTTGATAAAGTTACCTAAAGAAATTTTATTAACAAATCTTTTTTTGTGTAATTTTAGTAGATGAATTTACCCGAACTACTCTATGCGCTGGCCCTGCAACATGTTCCGAACCTGGGGGATAGCACGGCCAGAAAGCTTATCAGGCACTGCGGTTCTGCGGAAGCTGTTTTTCGGGAAAAAAAGCAGAATTTGCTGAAGCTTAACGGTATTGGAAAAACCAGGATTGCCAATTTACAGCATACAGCGCATTTAAAAGCCGCGGAGGAAGAACTGAAGTTTATTGAAAAGAACGGGATTGGTGTGGCATATTTTCGGGATCAGGACTATCCTGAAAAATTGAAGCATTGTTTTGACGGCCCACTGCTGCTTTTCTACCGCGGGAACATTAATTTACAGAAGAAAAAGCTCATAAGTATAGTGGGCACCAGGAATATTACCGGCCATGGGGCGGCGTTTTGTGAAGAGCTTATCGCCGGGCTTGCTCCACTGGATCCTGTTATTGTCTCGGGTTTTGCATACGGGGTAGATATTACCGCTCAGCGCGCTGCGGTAAAACACGGGCTGCAAACCGTAGGATGCCTTGCGCACGGGCTTAATCAAATCTATCCTAAAGCGCACCGTAAATATATGGCCGGAATAGAAGAAAATGGAGGTTTTTTTACCGATTTCTGGAGCACCGATAAATTCGACAGGAACAACTTCCTGAAACGCAACAGGATTATTGCCGGCCTTAGCGAAGCCACAATAGTTATTGAAAGCGCGGAAAAAGGCGGCTCGCTGGTTACTGCAGATCTTGCGAACTCCTACAACAGGGAAGTATTCGCAGTACCGGGGCGCCCCGGCGATATTTACAGCAAAGGCTGTAATGACCTTATCAAGTCCCAAAACGCACATGTGCTTACTTCAGCGGCAGACCTTGTGTATATTTTAAACTGGGAGCTTCCCTCTACAGAAAGAGCAGTTCAAAAACAGCTGTTTGTATCACTGGAACCCGAAGAAGAAATTATAGCAGAATACCTTCAAAATATGGGTAAGGCCGAACTTGACCTTATCGCGCTAAATTGCAAATATCCCACTTTTAAAGCTGCTTCGGTATTGCTGAATATGGAGCTTAAAGGCCTTATAAGGCCATTGCCGGGGAAGTTGTTTGAACTTGTCTAGTACCCCATTTTCTCCCTCACCCTTTTAAGAACTGTATTTGCAACATCCGAGGCTTTTTCAGCGCCATGGCTCAGGGCCTTGTCCAGCTCCGGCAGGTTGTTCATATAATAATCATATTTTTCTCTTGTTTCGCTGAATTTATCCTTTAGCACTTCAAACAGAGCCTGCTTGGCATGGCCGTAACCGTAGTTCCCGCCTTCGTAATTTTGACGCATTTCGGCAACCTCAGCTTCGCTCGCTACAAGTTGGTAAAGGCCAAATACATTGCAGGTATCAGGGTTCTTTGGCTCTTCCAAAGGCGTGCTATCGGTTTGGATTCCCATCACCTGCTTTCTCAGCTTTTTATCCGGCTGAAAAATATTGATAAAATTTCCTTTGGATTTGCTCATTTTCTCCCCATCGGTTCCCGGTACGTACATGGTGCTCTTCTCCACTTTGGCTTCGGGCAGAACAAAGATTTCTCCCACTTTGGCGTGGATGCGGGAAGCGACATCCCGGGTAATTTCCAGGTGTTGCAGCTGGTCTTTTCCCACCGGTACAATTTCGGCATCATAAAGCAGAATATCGGCGGCCATCAGCAAAGGATAGTTAAAAAGCCCAGCGTTTACATCTTCCAGCCGGTCGGCCTTATCTTTAAAAGAATGTGCAAGTGTTAAGCGCTGGTACGGGAAATAACAGCTTAAATACCAGGTAAGTTCGGTTACTTGCGGGATATCGCTCTGGCGGTAAAAAACGCTTTTTTCTATGTCCAGTCCGCACGCCAGCCAGGTGGCGGCTACAGAGTAGGTGTTGTTTCTTAAGGTTTCGGCATCTTTTATCTGGGTGAGGGAATGCATGTCTGCAATAAAAATAAACGAATCGTTCCCGGGCATGTTGGCCATTTTCACGGCAGGCAGAATAGCGCCCAATAAATTTCCCAAATGTGGTGTTCCCGTGCTTTGTACTCCTGTAAGTATTCTGGACATTTACTTTTTCAATTTTTTACAAAGTTAGCCTTTTTGTAGAATTCAGTCGACTCATTTTAGTACTTTTGGTTTCTATGGGTACACTCAAAAAGCTGTTCATATTATTATGGCGCATCTGGTTTTACATCTTATTGGGATTGCCCATTTTGGTAATGTTACCGGTGCTTCTTGTAGTTGCTTCTGCTGAACGGTTTTACCCTCAATTCTATATTTGCGCCCGAATTTGGGCAAAATGCATCCTTTACGGAATGGGCTTCTATCCCAAAGTGAAATCTGCTGAAAAAATGCAAAAGGGAAAAAGCTATATGATTGTGGCCAATCATACTTCTATTGTAGATATCATGTTAATGCTGGCCGTTAACAGGCATCCGTTTATTTTTATTGGAAAGATGGAACTGGCCAGGATTCCGCTCTTTGGGCATTTCTACCGGAAAACCTCTATTCTGGTAGATCGTAAAAGCCAGCGAAGCAGGCAGGGAGCTTTTAATGAAGCCCAGCGCAGGTTAAAGCAGGGCAACAGCATCTGTATTTTTCCGGAAGGCGGGGTGCCCGATGATCAAAATATCCTTCTGGACCAGTTTAAAGATGGTGCCTTTAGACTGGCAATTGAGCACCAGATTCCTGTTGTACCTATGACATTTCACGACTGTAAAAAGAGGTTTTCCTATAAATTCTTCAGTGGAGGGCCGGGAAAACTGCGGGTGAAAATTCATCATTTTTTACCCACAAAAGGAAAAAACATTTCAGATAAAAAAGCATTGAAGGAAGCCACAAGGGAAATTATTCTGCAGGAACTACAAGATCCTTCCATTCATTAAAATTTATAGCTGAACCCGGAATAAATTCCGAAGAAGAACGGCTGCACTCCATCTGTTCCTTTAAAGGTATTGAGCTGGTATTTAAAAATAGGTTCCACATTCAGCCTGAAATCGGGCAGGAATTCGTAGCCCATCCCCAGGCCAATATTGGTGCTAAAGCTCACGTTATTGATGTTATTTGCCTCTCCCAGCTCGGTGCGCTGGTTATTGGCCGTTATACTAACCGAATTCTGATCCAGGAACAGGCTGCTGCCACCCCCAATAATGTTCAGGTCGAATTTCCTATCGATAAGGGCGTATTCAATTTCCAGGGGAACTTCAATAAAGCCGTATTGCTGATTGATTTCTCCGGATACATAAGCCGGGGAAATGCCGGAATTATTACTGAATTCTGAAAACTGCCCCCCCGAATTGGGAATTCTTATCGCGGGGCTCTCGTCCTGCACCTGTACATTGTTGTTGGTATGGTAGTTTATACTTTCAATGCTTCCCGCAAATGCCGAAGGGCCGTAAGCAATCTCCTCGATATCGTAACTAATGTTCACTTTGCTCACACCGGTGCGGACGCTTAATTTCTTGCTGATGGGGTAGGCCAAATTAAGCCCGTAAGCCACGGTTACCCTCGCCTGGGAATTGTTGTCTTTAAATTCAGGCGAAATAGCATTGCCCTTGCCAAGGTTATCATAGAAAATGGGGGCCGCAAAGGTGCTTAACCTTACCTTTCCTTTTTGGGCCTCCGGGACAGACACCTCTTCGCTGTTCTTTTTACCGGCGATTTCGGCAAGGGCGTTAGGATTAACTTCTTCCATGCTATTCTCTTTTGTTGTTTTTTCTGAAGCAGATGCTTTGGCGGCTTCGGGTTCTTTAGGCTCGCCTGCAGCGATAGCTGGAGAATTTTCTATGGCAGATTTTGGGCTGGAATTATTTTTTTCTCCTGAAGTTTTATGCGTGTTGTTTTCAGAAGCAATGCGATCGCTGTTTTGTGTAGTTTGAATGGCTTTTTTGGAAGCAGCAATTTGCTGTCCTGAAGCTGAAGCTTTTCCGCGGGAAACACCCGGGGAATTGCCCGCAATTTGTGAATTTGGAATATTCTGTTTGCTTTCTATTTTAACCGAATCTAAAAGTTGCGCGGCTTTTTGAAGGGTGGGAATGTTTTCAGGAACATTGATGGTGGGCCGGGCAGATTCGTCAATTTCAAAAACCACTTCTGTGTCTGTACCAGGGATGTTATTTTTGTTAAGGAAATAGGTAAGGCCAAGGATAACGGCAAGCGCAGCGGCTATTCCCCCAAGCCGGTACCAGAAAGGAATGATAAGAGGCTTTTTTTCCTCCTTCTTTTTAAGTTTGGCAGAAATATTTTGCCAAACTTCTTCCCTGGGAGCAGCTTCAAAATCTTTGAACTTCTCCTGGTAAAGCCGGTCTATGTTTTTTCGTTCTTTCATCTTCATCAATTTGCGACGACGTATGCTTTAGCCGTCATAGGGATTGCACGGAATTGTTGTTTTGATGATTTTCAATTTTTTCCTTTAGGATATTCCTGGCCCGCGCCAGATTAGATTTTGAGGTGCCCACAGAGATTTCGAGCATTTCGGCAATTTCTTTGTGGGAATAACCATCCAGCGCATACAGGTTAAAAACCTGCCGGTAACGATCTGGTAATTCCTGGACGGTTTGTAAAAGGAAATTTTGGTCTAGGCGCTCATCATCAACTTCCGCTTCGGGTTCTTCTATCTGGTTTTCGTTGATGATTTGTAAGAATTTTGTTTTTCTGTGTTTTTGCAGCGCGGTATTAATAACCACACGTTTCATCCAGCCTTCAAAAGAGCCTTTGTTCTTATACTGGCTTATTTTTTCAAAAATGGTAAGGAAGCCATCCTGAAGGTTGTCTTCGGCTTCATGGTAATTTGAAGAATATTTAAGGCACAGGCCAAAGAGCTTATCGGCATAAATCCGGTAAAGCGCTTCCTGTGCCTTAATATCCTGTTTTTTGCAGTTTTTTATGAGCTTTTTTAGACTCACTAAATCTGGTTATTAGTTACTGCTTTCTTCGCTGGTGTCGTCTTCTGTGTCGTCCCCGGTGTCTTCGCCATCATCATCAGGAGCGCCAACAGGTACATCAACGGTCATGTATTCTCCTTCATTTGGGTTTGTCTCAGAAACTCCGGTTAAGAATTTAAAGCGTACAGTTTCATACTGAAATGAAGGGCCTAACTTAAATGCCGAAGCAAGTGTTTTTGTTTCAGTTAAATCTGCACCTTCTCCATCACAATCTGTTTCATTTGGGTCATAAGAAGTGTTGGCAACAATCTCATAAACATAAACTGTTTCGTCATCCTCATCCCTGAAATTCTGCCCGTTAAATCCATAAAACGTATGGCAGGCATCTGGAAGTTCATAAGTGACATTAATTTCATATTCTTCTCCAAGCTCGAAATACTCGGGAAGGTCTTCCCCTGTAATTTCAGCAAAGCTAAAATCAATGTTTTCACCGTCATCATCATTACAGCTTACAAGCGTTAAGGCTAAGACTAATAATAAACTAAGTTTTTTCATTTTTATTTTTTAATTTAAAGTTTACACCCATAAGATGCACAGAGGCCGTAAAGGTTGCGTAGGGAGCAAAAAAAATCCCTTAAAAAAGGGATTTTAATTTGGAGTTATTCGTTGGCGACTTTAATCGCCTCCTTAATTTTGGTTTCCAGCTCGTCCATGAGGTCGGGATTGTCTTTCAGGATGGTTTTTACGGCATCCCGGCCCTGGCCTAATTTGGTGTCTTCATAACTAAACCATGAACCGCTTTTTTTGATGATCTCATAATCTACGCCTATATCGATTATTTCCCCAATTTTGGAAACGCCTTCGCCGTACATAATATCGAATTCGGCAGTTTTAAAGGGCGGGGCTACCTTATTCTTTACCACTTTTACGCGGGTTTTGTTACCCATCACATTACTATTGCTATCTTTAATCTGGGTAGACCTTCTAATATCCAGCCTTACCGAAGCATAAAATTTTAGGGCATTACCACCGGTAGTGGTTTCGGGATTTCCAAACATTACCCCAATTTTCTCCCTTAACTGGTTAATAAAAATTACCGTACAATTGGTTTTGCTAATGGAAGAAGTAAGTTTTCTCAGGGCCTGGGACATTAAACGCGCATGAAGCCCCATTTTGGAATCCCCCATTTCCCCTTCAATCTCGCTCTTTGGGGTAAGCGCCGCAACAGAATCTATCACTATAATATCAATCGCGCCGGAGCGGATGAGGTTATCAGCTATTTCCAATGCCTGCTCCCCGTTATCGGGCTGGGAAATAATAAGGTTTTCTATATCTACATTTAATTTTTCGGCATAGAAGCGGTCAAAAGCATGTTCCGCATCAATAAAAGCGGCAATTCCGCCAGACTTCTGCGCTTCAGCAATCGCATGAAGGGTAAGGGTTGTTTTACCTGAAGATTCCGGGCCGTAAATTTCTATTACCCTTCCTCTGGGGTAACCTCCAACCCCTAAAGCCAGGTCCAGGCCAAGGGATCCGGTAGAAATAGCCTCCACATCTACAATGGCCTGGTCGCTCATCTTCATAACAGTGCCCTTACCATAGGTCTTATCCATTTTATCCAGGGTAAGTTTCAGGGCTTTTAACTTGGCCTCTTTTTCTTTATCGTTGCTCATGGTTTTCTTTCTTTTTTAAGTGCTGCTAAAATACTATAAGTTTTGCTGCATCACAATTTTATGATGCGAAAGAGTACATGGTTTATTATTTGTGCTGCAAGGTTTTAATATATCAGTTTTTTGGTATTTAAATAGTTTTAATATGGGCATTATTTACGGCATCCAACCTTAAGCGCCTGTTCCTTTGCTTTGGCAAAACACGTGAGGTTCTTTTTTCTTGAGGCCCTGGCTCTTTCAGGCTGTTGTTCCCTGTTGGCAGGCTGTAGATCTTTTTCCTATCTTTGCGCAAATTTCTTTAACTCTTAAATTGGTATAGCATGCAACTGTACAATAAATTAAGCGCTAAAGAAAGGGAAGCTTTAATAGAAGAAGCCGGGGAAGACCGGTTAACGCTCTCTTTCTACGCCTACGCGAAAATTGGCAATCCCCAATTATTCAGAAACCATTTGTTTTTAGCCTGGGACCAGATGGATGTGCTCGGGAGGATTTATGTGGCACATGAGGGAATTAACGCCCAGTTATCTGTCCCCGCCAAGAACTTTGATGTCTTTAAAAAATTTATTGATGAAATTTATTTTCTTGAAAATGTAAGGCTGAACATCGCTATAGAGCATGATGCCAAAGCATTTTTAAAGCTGAAGGTAAAGGTGCGCAAGAAAATTGTGGCCGACGGTTTGAACGATGCCAGTTTTGATGTCACCAACCGTGGCATTCACGTAGACGCTGAAAAATTCAATGCCCTGCTGGACGATCCAGATACCGTGCTCGTGGATATGCGCAACCACTATGAGAGCGAAATTGGCCATTTTAAAGGCGCCATTACGCCAGATGTGGATACCTTCAGGGACTCCCTTCCAATAATTGAAGAAGATTTAAAAGATTATAAAGAAGACAAGAACCTGGTAATGTACTGTACCGGTGGCATTCGCTGCGAAAAGGCCAGCGCATATTATAAACATAAAGGTTTTAAGAAGGTTTTTCAGCTGGAAGGCGGGATAATAGAATATGCCCGGCAGGTGGAAAAGCAGAATCTTGAAAATAAGTTTTTAGGCAAGAACTTTGTTTTTGACCATCGCCGCTCCGAGCGGATTTCAGAAGATGTTATCGCCCATTGCCACCAATGCGGAAAAGCCTGCGATACCCATGTAAATTGTGCAAACGAAGCCTGCCATTTGCTGTTTATCCAATGTGAAGAATGCGCAATGGAGATGAATAATTGCTGTTCTGAAGAGTGTATGAAAATCAATTCCTTACCATTTGAAGAGCAGAAGGCGCTTAGAAAAGGCAAAGGCAACAGCAATAAGATTTTCAAAAAAGGACGTTCCGAAGTTTTAAAATATAAAGTCTAACTTCCCGTTCTATAAAACGTAGTGCCAATTAATATTGGTATCTTTACGGTAGATTTTTTTATGAACCCAAAAACTCCGCAAGGCAGCTGCCCTTGCAGGAGTTTCAACATATATATAGTTTATGGCTTGCACTAGTTGCTCGACCGGCAAAGACGGTCAGCCAAAAGGATGTAAAAATAACGGAACCTGTGGAACAGACGGTTGTAATAAACTCACTGTTTTCGACTGGCTCTCCAATATGTCTCTTCCCAACGGCACAGAACCTTTTAATTTTGTAGAGGTGCGTTTTAAGAACGGGAGGAAGCATTTTTTCCGAAATCCAGAAAACCTTAGCCTCAGCATAGGAGACGTGGTGGCCACAGAGGCCAGCCCCGGGCACGATGTGGGCATAGTGAGCCTTGCCGGGGAACTGGTGAGGGTGCAGATGAGAAAAAAGAAGGTTTCTCCAAATAGCGAAGAAGTTTTAAAAGTTTACCGCAAAGCTTCCCAGAGAGATATAGATGTGTGGCAGGAGGCAAGGGACAGAGAAGAAAAGATGAAGGTGCGTGCCCGGGAAATCGCCATCAGGCTAAACCTTAGCATGAAAATTAGCGATATCGAATTTCAGGGAGACGCTTCAAAAGCAACTTTTTATTATACTGCCGATGATCGCGTAGACTTCAGGGAACTCATCAAAGAATTTGCACGCGAATTCAATACACGAATTGAAATGCGGCAGATAGGATTGCGCCAGGAAGCCTCCAGGCTGGGCGGTATTGGTTCCTGCGGAAGGGAACTTTGCTGTTCTACCTGGCTTACAGATTTTAGATCGGTAAGCACTTCAGCGGCCAGGTACCAGCAGCTTTCCCTAAATCCGCAGAAGCTTGCGGGACAATGCGGAAAACTTAAATGTTGCCTTAATTATGAACTGGACACCTATCTTGAAGCCTTAAAATCTTTCCCACGGACAGATACTAAACTGTACACCAAAAAAGGAACTGCGGTATGCCAGAAAATCGACATTTTCCAGGGAGTGCTTTGGTACGCTTATGAAGGAGAATGGATGAACTGGCATAAACTCACTGCAGAGCAGGCCAACAAGATCATCGCATCCAATAAGAAAAAAGAACCTGTAGGCAGCCTTGAAGAATTTGAGGCGGTGCTGCAGATGGAAGAAACCAAAAAACCTGATTTTAACAACGTAGTTGGGCAGGATAGTCTTACCAGGTTTGATAAACCAAAAGGTTCCCAGGGAAAAAAAAGAAATAAGAAGAGAAAAAAGAGGAGAGGAAAACCTTCAAAAAATGCATAAGGCCTTTTTTTTACTAGTGTTGATTACTGGTTTAGGAATACAATCCTGTGATTCAGATCGTGTATTTGACGAATATAAATCAGTTTCCACATGGAATAAAGATTCTATCGTTACGTTTAAATTTCAGGAGCTGGATAGCCTTGAAGCTTATAACTTATTTATAAATATCAGGAATAACAGTGATTATAAGTACAGCAATCTTTTCCTGATTACGCAAATTCAGTTTCCGCATGGGAAGGTGATTAGCGATACGCTGGAATATGAGATGGCTGCGCCTGATGGTACCTGGCTTGGTACGGGTTTTGGTGACGTAAAGGAAAGCAAACTCTGGTATAAGGAAAATGTAAGCTTTCCTGAACCCGGCGAATATGAAGTCCGTATAAAACAGGCCATGAGAAAAAATGGCGAAGTTGATGGCATAGAAAATTTAGAAGGAATCACCGATGTTGGTTTCAGAATAGAAAAAACTACACAGAACAATTAGAGCAAATGGCTGAATCTCGTAAAAAGCAAACTAAACCCAGGCAAAGTAAGCGTAAATATATTATTGGTTTCTGGACCGTTTTTGGAATAGGCTTATTAGTGGTAGTAATCCTTTTCTTAATGGCAGGTTGGGGAGCCTTTGGAAAAATGCCCACCTTTGAAGAACTGGAAAATCCGGAGACCAACCTGGCCACAGAAGTTTTTTCTTCCGATGGGAAAACCCTGGGAAAATACTATAACGAAAACCGTACTCCCGTAAAATATGATGATTTGCCGGAGAACCTGGTGCAGGCGCTGGTGGCGACAGAAGATGAACGCTATTACCACCATTCCGGGATTGATGCCCGCGGCACTTTAAGGGCTGTCGCTTACCTGGGATCTAAAGGTGGCGCGAGTACCATTACACAGCAATTATCAAAACTTCTTTTTTCTGATGTGCCTGATAGTAAAATTGAAAGGGTTTTTCAGAAAATGAAAGAATGGGTGATTGCGGTGAGACTGGAAAGGCAGTACACCAAACAGGAGATTATCACCATGTATCTTAATAAATATGACTTCCTGTATCAGGCGGTTGGTATTCGTTCTGCTTCGCGCATTTACTTCGGAAAAGAGCCGAAAGAGCTTAAAACCGAAGAAGCTGCTGTTCTTGTTGCCATGCTTAAGAACCCGATATTGTACAATCCTGCCAAAGAAGAATTTAAAGACAATGCTTTAACCCGAAGAAATCAGGTGTTGAAGCAGATGGAAAAAAATGGTTATTTAACGCCTTCTGAAAAAGATTCCCTGCAGTCCCTTCCCTTAAAACTCGATTTTTCTCCTGAAGGCCACGATGAAGGCATGGCTACTTATTTCCGGGCTTATGTGCAGAAATTTTTAGGGGAATGGATAGATAAAAACCCAAAGCCGGATGGTTCAGAATACAATATTTACCGCGACGGTTTAAAAGTTTATACCAGTATCGATTCCAAAATGCAGGAGTATGCTGAAGAAGCGGTGGAGCAACATATTGCACACCTTCAGAAGGAATTTGCACGGCAGAACAGGAACAATCCTACTGCACCATTCCGGGATGTGGAAAAGAGTGAAGTAGACCAGATTGTGGAAAGCGCCATGAGACGCTCCGATCGCTGGAGGCAAATGAAGGCCAAAGACATGTCTGAAGAGAAAATCCGCGCTTCTTTCGATAAGGAACGGGAAATGCGGGTGTTTAGCTGGACCAGCCCAAAACATACCAAAGATACGGTAATGACGCCACGGGATTCTATCCTGTATTATAAATCCTACCTGCAGGCGGGAATGATGTCTATGCGTCCTCAAACCGGGGAAGTAAAAGCCTGGGTGGGCGGTACAGATTTTAAACATTTTAAGTACGATCACGTAAAACAGGGGAAACGCCAGGTAGGTTCTACTTTTAAACCGTTTGTCTACGCAACGGCCATAGATCAGCTAAAAATGTCTCCCTGCGATACGCTTCCAAAAAACCGCTTTACCATTGAAGCTGGAAAATATGGGCTTCTGGAAGACTGGTCTCCTAGAAATGCCGGTGATGATCCAGATAGTTACGTGGGTATGATGACGCTTAAAGATGCGCTTGCTAATTCAGTAAATACGGTTACCGCAAGGCTTATCGATAGAACCGGTCCGCGCCCGGTAATTGATCTTATCGATAAATTGGGCATAGATACGAGAAATATTCCTGCCGTGCCTTCTATTGCATTGGGAACAGCAGATTTAAGCCTTTTTGAAATGGTTTCGGCCTACAGCACTTTCGCCAATGAAGGGGTTTATGTAAAGCCGGTGATCGTTACCAGGATTGAAGATAAAAACGGCACGGTGCTTTATCAAAATGTGCCGCAAACCCGGGATGTTTTGAGCAAGGAAGCCGCTTACGTAACCATTAAATTAATGGAGGGTGTTACCCAATCTGGTTCAGGGGTTAGGCTTAGGGGAACTTACGCTGCTAATCTCGATCATTATAAACGTGCGGTAACCGGCTATCCTTACGATTTTAAAAATCCTATTGCCGGGAAAACCGGTACCACGCAAAACCAGAGTGACGGCTGGTTTATGGGAATGGTGCCCGACCTTGCCACCGGGGTTTGGGTTGGGGCCGAGGATCGATCTGTTCATTTTCCTGGTATTACTTATGGCCAGGGAGCCACCATGGCTCTTCCAATTTGGGGAATGTATATGAAAAAGGTCTATGCCAATGATGAGCTAAAGGTTTCCAAAGAAGAATTTGAGCGACCTGAAAATCTTTCTATTGAAGTAAATTGCGCCGAATACGGTAAAACAGAAAACACGGATACTACGGTGCCAGACGAGCTGGATTTTTAGAATAATTCATTTTCCGGGCTACCTTTTTGTATAAAATTTAATTCACACCGCTTTAGACGTTGTAACAGCTCTTTTATTTTTGTATTTTTCAGAATAAATTTTCTGAAATGATTCGAAAAACTGTAGATAATGTACAGGAAGCGCTGAAGGGAGTTGAAGATGGAATGACATTTATGCTTGGCGGCTTTGGCCTTAGCGGAATTCCTGAAAATGCCATTTCTGAACTGGTGCGCCTGAATGTTAAAAACCTTACCTGTATTTCCAACAATGCCGGGGTGGACGATTTTGGCCTCGGACTTCTCCTTCATAAAAAGCAAATTGACAAAATGGTGTCTTCCTATGTTGGGGAGAATGCTGAATTTGAAAGGCAAATGCTTAGCGGAGAGCTTGAAGTAGAGCTTATTCCGCAGGGAACACTGGCCGGCAGGTGCCAGGCCGCACAACAGGGCTATCCCGCAATTTACACTCCCGCAGGCTACGGAACCGAGGTAGCTGAAGGAAAGGAAACCCGTGAATTTGATGGTAAACATTACGTTCTGGAAGAAGCCTTTAAAGCAGATTTTTCATTTGTGAAAGCCTGGAAGGGCGATAAAGCCGGAAATTTAATCTTTAAAGGAACTGCAAGAAATTTCAATCCGCTTATGTGTGGGGCGGCAACAATCACCGTTGCTGAAGTGGAAGAACTGGTAGAACCAGGAGAACTTGACCCTAACCAGATCCATATTCCGGGGATTTTCGTGCAGCGTATTTTTCAGGGAGAGAAATATGAGAAGAGGATAGAGAAGAGAACGGTACGTTTATAAATTTGAAGATTAATTAATGTGTTAATGTGAAGATGAATCCTGCTAAGGAAAATCTTATTTTGAAGTTAAGTTTCGAGTTCTCTTTGGGAATAATTGCATTTTCCGAAAAGTTGAGAGAACATAAAAAATATGAAATGGCTTCTCAAATCTTTAGAAGTGGAACTTCTATTGGTGCTAATGTACATGAAGCGCAAAATGCTGAAAGTAGGGCAGATTTTATTCATAAGTGCAAAATAGCCGCAAAAGAAGCTGATGAAGTTTTGTACTGGCTGCTGCTCTGCGAAAAATCTGAATATTATTCTAGACCAAGCCAGTTACTGTTTGATCAGTTAAAATCTATTACTCTCATTCTATCGAAAATAATTTCAAGTAGTAAAAAGAAATCAGCAAATTGACACATTTTCAAATCTCCTAATTAGAAAAAGATGTTAAACAAAGAAGGCATAGCGCAACGTATAGCAAAAGAAGTTAAGGACGGATATTATGTAAACCTCGGAATTGGCATTCCTACACTGGTAGCTAATTTTGTACGGGATGATATTGAGGTGGAATTCCAAAGCGAAAATGGAATCTTAGGAATGGGCCCTTTTCCTGTTAAAGGAACCGAGGATGCCGATCTTATTAATGCAGGAAAACAAACCATTACGGCCTTGCCCGGAGCAAGCTTTTTCGATTCGGCCATGAGCTTTGGGATGATTCGCGGCCAGCATGTAGATTTGACTATTCTTGGTGCTATGGAAGTAGCTGAAAATGGAGACATCGCTAACTGGAAAATTCCCGGGAAAATGGTAAAAGGTATGGGCGGCGCCATGGATTTGGTGGCTTCCGCAGAAAATATTATTGTGGCCATGATGCATACCAACAGGGCGGGAGAATCAAAGTTGCTAAGACGCTGCACGCTGCCGCTTACCGGGGTGGGCTGCGTTACCAAAATTGTTACCAACCTTGCCGTTCTAGAAGTCACTAAAGAAGGATTTAAACTTCTGGAAAGAGCACCGGGGGTTTCAGTGGAAGAAATAAAAAAAGCCACAGAAGGCAAGCTAATCACAGAAGGGGAAATTCCTGAAATGCAACTGTAAATTTTAAAAAAGTTCTTCCGTAAAAATCTTATCCATCAATTCCTGTGGAATGTGACTCAAGATTAGTAAGGAATTCAATGGCTTCATTAAGCGGAACAATTTGCCCTCTGGCATTTACCTGGTTAAAATAATCGTGCCATCCGGCATCTGCCACCGCTTTTTCCAGTTTTTCCACGTATTCCAGGGAAGGCATTTTCCACACCGCCATGTACCGGTAGTCGCTGCGGTACGGAGTGTGCTCATCATTTAAAGCCCAGCCCACGTTCTCAACTCCGGCCTTACTTAATTCCTGGATGCCCGCTCCTACTTTCTCAAAGTAAGCGCGCCTTTCTTCTTTAGAAAGTTTCATCCATTCCTTGGTAACATTCCATAATTCAATGTATAGGTACATAATTGATGTTTTTTAATTACACATTTATTTCAAAAGAGAGCACAAACTGGCCCGCCTTCTCCCTTAAAGGTAGCAAACCTATGGCGTTTTAATCTTAATATTTGGCTAAATGTAAGGGGCTTATACCTTTGTGACCTCTTCAGGAGAAAGTAATTTTTCCCGGCGGAATTTAAGGACGATCTGCGCGATGGCAATCACATCTTTTTCACAATAAGTAATAATCCGCGGCATTTCATTCTGGTAATAGCATTTTCTAACCTGTTTTCCATTTATATCGTCTTTTGGGCTGGGAATTCCGAGGATGCTGGTTAACAGTTTTAGTGAAGTGTAATGTTTATAGTCGCCAAATTTCCACAGCTCCATCGTATCCAGATGCATCACTTCCCAGGGTTTTTTCCCGGAAAGGTGCAGCTTTGGAGGTAAAGCAACATCATTTATAATCATTCTCCTGGCGATATAAGGAAAGTCGAATTCTTTGCCATTATGGGCACACAAAAGATGCTCCGGCTTATTAAAGTGAGAATTTAGTAATGCTGAAAATTCCTGAAGCAGTTGTTTCTCCTCTCCATAAAAAGTGGTGGTCCTGAAGCTTCTCCTGCCTTCTTTAAACCTAAAATGCCCTACGGAAATGCAGATAATTTTTCCAAATTCTGCCCAAATCCCCGCCCGTTCATAAAATTCTTCTGCGGTAAATTCCTCTTTACGCTGGTAGCGGGTTTTTTCTTCCCAAAGTAATTGCTTCTCTTCCGGCAGGTCTGGGAAAGACTCTTCTTCAGGGACAGTTTCTATGTCCAGGAAAAGAATATGTTCCAGGTTAATTTTTTCCAGCACGATTCAGCATTTTGTATGCTTCATCAATATACATAAAGAAATCGGGAGAATGTACTGCTCCTTCTTCTTTTCTGATAAGGTCCTGCCCCAGGCGAACAATAATGAGTTTGTCTTCAGGAATAACAATTACATATTGCCCGCGTATGCCGCGCATGTAAAAAATTTCCTTGTTCCGGTAATTGCTTAGCCAGAAACCGTAACCGTATTGCGGACTTTCCTTAAACCTGGGCCGGATAGATTTCGCTACAAACCCGGAATCCAGGACCTGCTTTCCGTTCCACTTCCCGCGGTGCTCATAAAGCTTACCGAATTTCGCAAAATCGCAGGCGTTGGAAGCGATGCAGCAGTAAGCTTTTTCCATCCCGCTTTCCCGGCTATCCAGCTGCCATAAAGCATCATCTTTCATTCCCATGGGTTTCCAGAAGCTCTGGCTAAGATATTCAGAAAGCGGCAACTTTGTGGCTTTTTCTATAACCATTCCCAAAAGCTGAATGTTGCCGCTGAGGTATTTAAACTCTTCCCCCGGTTGCTCCACCACCTTAAGGTCCAGCACCAGTTCGCGTATGTTATCATCAAAATAAGCCCTTGCTGTCATTCCAAAGGGATTGTAATAATCTTCTTTCCAGTTTAAGCCGGAAGCCATAGAAGCCAGGTCTCCTACTTTTAAAGAGGAATCAAACTGCGGAAAGAAGTCTGATACCGGCTGGGAAAGGCTTTTTATATAACCCTCCATGATCGCTTTTCCCAGCAAAGCTGAAACAATGCTCTTGGCCATGGAAAAGGAATTTGTTTTGGAAGCGGGTCCGTAATCCTGGTAATATTTTTCAAACCAGATGCTGTCGTTTTTAATGATAAGAAAAGCGGCCGTACCGAGTTCTTCATTCAATTCTTCCAATTCTTCAGTGGCTTCAACTTCATTGTAATTGCGATGTTCTGGCCAGGCTTGAGGTTCATCGGATGCGAAAATTGTGCGGTTTTCAAATTCAGGATAATCATCTATATAAGCGGTTTTATGGCCCTGGAGATAGGTAACCTGGATTCCGCGGAGCAAATAATCGTAACCCAGAAAATGAAGAAGCAATACCGCGACAAGAATAAATGCCACAACAAATCCTGCTATTTTAAGCAACTTTTTCATCTTCCTAAACTTCTAAAATAGGGATTGTTGTACAGGCGGATTTTCATGTTCCAGCAGCCATTTTTTTCGTTGAACCCCACCGGCGTATCCGGTTAAAGAACCGTCGCTGCCAATTACCCTGTGGCAGGGAATCACAATCCAGAGCGGATTTTTGCCGTTTGCTGAAGCTACCGCCCGGATGGCTTTTATATCGCCAAGTTGTTTTGATAATTCCAGGTAAGAAAGGGTTTTGCCATACGGGATTTCCTGTAAGGCTTTCCATACTTTCTTCTGAAAATTGGTTCCGGAAGGATTCAATTTAAGGTTGAATTTTTTGCGTTTCCCCTCAAAATATTCATTTAGCTGAAGAATTGCAGGCAATAGTACTTCAGGAATATTGGAACTCAGTTCTTTTTGTTTCTCAATAATTTTAATTTCTGAAATACCGTTTTCATCTCCTTTAATTTCAGCTAAACCAACAGGGGTATTAAGAATTGCCATTTTCATCTTTGTTCTTTTCCTGAGATTTCTGTTGCATGAGGCCCAGCCTTTTTGCGCGCTTTTCCCAGTTCTTCCTGGCCAGCACCTGCATATCTTCAATATTATCACTCTCGTCCATAATTTCAAGCCCCAGCAGTGTTTCTATAATATCCTCCATAGTCACCAGGCCAACGGTATTCCCATATTCGTCTACAACCATAGAAATATGGGTCCTTTTCTGGACAAATATTTCAAATAATTCCGGTATTGGAGTGGTGGCATCGGTTACTGATATTTCCCTTTTTAAGCTGCTCAGGGGTTCCGGGCCTTTTTCGTCTATCATTTCTTCCAGCACATCATCTTTCAGGATAAACCCGGTAATATTATTCGATTTTTCCCTGTAAACAGGGATACGGGAAAACTTTAAATTCTTATGGTTGTTATGAAAAGCTTCAATGGTAGTGGTTTCATCTTCGGTAACCGCTACCGAAAATGGCGTCATCACATCTTTCGCCTTAACCGATTTAAATACGAGCAGGTTTTTGATCACGGTGGTTTCACTTTCTTCAAAAACGCCTTCTTCTTTGGCGGCATCAGTTATTGCGGCAAATTCTTCCTTGCTCATGGAATGTACATGGGCAGATTTGCCGATTAACCGGGTGGTGAGCATCATAAGCCATAGAACCCCGGTGTATTTCAGCGGAAAAATCATAATTTTCAGGGTTTTGGCCGTAAAATTCCCCAGGGATTTCCAGTAGGTGGCGCCTATGGTTTTGGGAATAATTTCAGAAAGTACAAGTATGGCAATGGTCATAATTGCAGAAACAATTCCCACGGCATTGCTCCCGTCCCCGTATGTTTTTTCAGCCTGTACCCCTACCAGAATGGCACCTACGGTATGCGCCACGGTGTTCACGGTAAGGATGGCAATAAGGGGTTTATCTATATCCTGCTTATAATTGGAAAGGGTGTGGGCATAACTTTTACCTTCCTTCGTTTTAATTTTAATATAAGAAGGCGTGAAACTCAGCAATGCGGCTTCCAGGACAGAACACATAAATGAAAAGAAAATGGACAGGAATGCAAAGGTGAGAAGTAATCCCATGTTAATTTTAGAAGTTTTTAAAACTCTAATTTAGGCATTCTGGCACCAAATTCTTCCAAATAAAATATAAAATGGGGCAAAAGCGTTAGAAACACCCGCTTTTCTGTGGTTCTGGCTTAGGTTGGGTTATAATTTCTTTTTCGATCATAAACCTGGTAAGCTCCCGTGTAAAATCATCCAGGTCCTGAACAGGCTGCTTTAAAAGTATACTGATTTCTTTTAATTCCTGTTCACTTGAACCCTGGTGGTCCAGCAGAATATTCAACCCCTGAATCTGGCTAATAGACTGCCTTACTTTATGATTGGTAATAAAAAGCATTTCTTCCACCATTTCTATTCTCTTCTTTTTGTAGTTGTTATGCCTTTCTGAAAGTGAGCGGTACCGCAGGGCAATGAGGCAGGAGGCCCAAATGCCAAAAATGGACAGCAACCGGTCGTAATAAACGGAATTGTCATGAATAATATCTTTAAAAAGGTACACATTCAAAAGAATCAGAAAGGTAGACACCAGCGAACAGAAGAGGATGACCCTTTTTTTCTGGTTAAAAACAATGGTGATGGAAGTAAGGTATAAAACGCCAATAGCGGTGCCTGGCGGAATATGATAGTCAATTACAAAAACTATTATTATACTTAGAGCCGCAGCAAGGCGGGTGAGAAATGAATTATTCATTGCAGGATCTTTAAAAATCCTGAAGTGGTGAGGCTCCACTTCAGGATATAATTAATTATGCGGAAAGATTCATGTGGATTAGCTTCTCCCATCTTTCTGCCAAAAATAACCTTGCAGCCATATCTGCCGCTTCCGGGCCATCTTCGTCATAAAACATGATTTCGGTAACCTTGTCTTTCCCGTGATTTTCCAGAAGTTCAATGCTAATTTGAACAATCCTTTCGCGGCCTCTGGAGCGATCGGCATTGGGAACAGCTTTTTTTAAAATCTTGCTGTTGTCTATTTTGTTTAAATCTATAATATCAAACTGCATGTTGTTTTGGGGTTCAATTACCACGAGCTTCCTGGCCTGGGCATCAAGGCCCAGCAGCAGCGTATTGGAGATTTCGGTATAGTCGAACTTCAATTTTTGAGTTGAGCCTACTTCATTTAATTTTTTCAGGCGTTTCTTATCCTTGTGGTTCTGCATCCAGATCGCGTAAAGTATTGGCCCTACAAAGAGCAACAGCAATGTGCTGCCAATAATAATTGATGGTGTATCCATTTTTTAAATTTTTAGGTGAGTATTTGCCGGCAGGGATGAAATAGTTGCTTAAATTAAAGCAGCATCAGGTTTTCCCTGCTTTAACGGGTTTTTACCGTTTGGGCTTTAAATTTGGCTAAGTGCCTTTTTCACCAAAAAAAGTTAAATGGAAATATTTGCAGCTCCAGAAGGATCCTGAGGTCCAGGAGATATGGCCAGGAACTATATGCTGCTGAAATTTTATTAGAAAGAAAACTGGAATGAATTCCGGCAGGGAAATAAGCCGCCCCGTTTAAAAGATCCTCAGTAACCTGCGATGCTGATTCTGTAGCTAATTCTTCAAGAAAAACAGCATTACGGTTTTGGTTTGACTGCAGATAATGGTAATCCCCGGCATCAAAATGATCGGAAATTAAGCAAGTGACAACAGCCGTATGGCCGGTGGAGCTGTAGAGCAGCACCAGCAGAAGGGGAAGCAGAATATTTAACCTGTTGAATTTCACTGCATAAATGTACGCAGAAAGTGAATTCGATGTTCAATTTTTCAGCATAAAAAAAGCCATTAACAGGAAAAACTTAGACCTCCTGAAGTTACTTCAACTTGGAGTGTTTTGCCTGTTAACAGCTGGAATATTTCGATTTCTCAGGAAATTAGTTTTACCGCATCCTTTGCGAAATAACTGGCCACCATATTGGCGCCGGCACGCTTTATGGCAGTTAACTGTTCCAGCATCACCGCGTCATGATCCAGCCAGCCTTTTTCGGCAGCAGCCTTTATCATGGCATATTCGCCGCTTACCTGGTAAACTGCTACCGGCACGTTTACGGCATTTTTAATATCCCGAACGATATCGAGATAGCACAGCCCGGGTTTTACCATTACGATGTCGGCTCCTTCTTTTATGTCCATAAGCGTTTCTTTTACCGCTTCATCACGATTGGCGGGATCCATCTGGTAAGTTTTCTTGTCCTTTGGGATGTTCTGTGCATCTACCGGTGCCGAATCCAGCGCGTCGCGGAAAGGCCCATAAAATGCCGAAGCAAATTTGGCGCTGTAGCTCATAATGCCGGTATCATAAAATCCTTCATCTTCAAGAAGGCTCCTCATTTCAAAAATGCGCCCGTCCATCATATCGCTGGGCGCTACAAAATCGGCGCCGGATTTGGCATGAGACAGGGCCATTTCAGCTAAAACAGCGGCAGAGTCATCGTTCAGTATTTTCCCGTCGGCTACAATTCCGTCATGTCCGTAAGAAGAATAAGGGTCTAAGGCAACATCTGTCATTACCAGCATTCCAGGAACGGCATTTTTTACGGTCTTTACCGCCCGTTGCATAAGCCCGTCCGGATTTAAGGCTTCGCTGCCTGCGTTGTCTTTTAAATTTTCAGGAACTTTTACAAAAAGCAGTACAGATTTAAGCCCAAGGCTCCACAATTCCTTCACTTCCTTTTTCAGCAAATCCAGGCTTAACCTGTAATAACCAGGCATAGAAGCGATTTCTTCCTGTATGTTTTTCCCTTCCACCACGAATAACGGCACAATAAAATCATCTGGAGTAATGGCAATTTCCCTCACCAGGCTTCTTATGGCTTCGTTCGTTCTTAATCTTCGGTTTCGTATTAGCATGGCTCTAAGTTGTAAGCTTTAAGCTGTAAGCTTCAAGCGGTTCTACAAATTATTTTTAATTTTTTGAACTAATGAAAACAGCATTTTCTTTATTTCATTAATTTATCTGAAAGTATTTTATCTATAAAACTTAATTCTGTGGAAACTAAAATTAAATATTCAAGTTCAAAAGCAGAACCCGAGGAAATATGTAAAAAGCGGAGAAATTCTTTTTGAGTTTCTCTTCCGCAGCCTTCCACAATATTAGTTGGAATAGAAAGAGCGGCCCTGTTCATCTGGGAAATCAGGTTGAATTTTTCGTCTGCAGGAAAAGTCCTGGTGATTTTATATATCTCAAGAACCAATGCATGAGATTTCTGCCAGACCTTATAGTTTTTGTAATCAACCATATTAATATTTTAAAAAAGCATAGAGCTTATTGCTTTAAGCTTAAAGCTACTCAACCCACTCCCTTGGTTCCATTAACACTTCTACCAGTTTTTCTTCTTCGCTTCCCGGCTTGGGCTGGTGATCGTAAACCCATTGCACGTGGGGTGGCAGGCTCATTAGAATGCTTTCAATCCTTCCATTGGTTTTTAACCCGAACAGGGTGCCTTTATCGTGCACAAGGTTAAATTCTACGTAGCGTCCCCTCCTAATTTCCTGCCAGTTTCGCTGTGCTTCAGAATAAGGCAGTTCCCTGCGTTTTTCAACTATGGGAACATAGGCTTCAAGGAAACTGTCTCCAACCCGGGTCACAAAACCATACCAGTCTTCTATGCTCATTTCTGCGGAAGCTTTGCAGTAATCGAAGAACAACCCACCGATTCCGCGGGCTTCATCCCTGTGAGAATTCCAGAAATATTCATCGCACTTTTTCTTGTATTGCGGATAAAATTCAGGATTCGATTTGTCGCAGGCCGTTTTGCAAACCTGATGAAAATGCGCCGCGTCTTCTTCAAAAAGATAATAGGGAGTTAAATCCTGACCTCCCCCAAACCACTGGTCTATGGTTGTTCCATCTTTATCATACATTTCGAAATAGCGCCAGTTGGCATGCACGGTGGGCACCATCGGATTTTTGGGATGCAGCACAAGGCTTAAGCCACAGGCAAAAAAATCGACTTCCCCAACTTTAAAATATTTTTGCATGGCGGGGGCAAGCGGGCCGTGTACCGCCGAGATATTCACCCCGCCTTTTTCAAAAACAGCACCGTTTTCTATTACCCTGGTCCTTCCGCCGCCACCTTCAGCACGTTTCCAGATATCCTGCTTAAATTTAGCCTTACCGTCTATTTCTTCTAATTTAGAGGTAATGCTGTCCTGCAGGTTCTCGATATACTTATAGAATTGCTCCTTCATTAAATTAAGGATTTTGCATCGTTCATTTTCTGAATAAGGGAGAAGGAAAAGGTTTTGCTTTCCTGCTGTGAATACTGATAAAGTGCCAAGGCTTTTTGGGCAAGCGAACTTTCGAGTTCTACGGGTTCAACTTCAGCCATTTTAAGAAAAAGATCACCCAATTTTTCATAATTTGAAGCCTGGAAATGTTTTTCCTGAAGTATTTCAAGTATTTCCCGTGGCGCTGAATTTTCTAAGCTTTGCAGTTCAAGGTCAAGCTTTTCCTTAAGCCGGTTGGTTAATTTTTTACGCTGCTCTTTTTCCCATAAATCAGGCACCATTTCCCACTCCAGCAAATCATCAAAAACTTCGTTTCGTTTTTGCTCCTCTTCATCTTTAAAACCTTTCCGCAACATAATGTCTATTTATATTCTTTAACCGCATCTACAAAAGCACGGGCATTTTCAACGGGGATATCGGGTAAAATACCGTGGCCCAGGTTGACGATATAGGCGTCTTTTCCAAAATCATCAATCATCTGGTGTACCATTTTACGAATCTGCGCCGGTGGCGAATACAACCTGGAAGGATCAAAATTGCCCTGCAGGGTAATGCTCCCGCCGCTTAAATAACGCGCGTTCCGGGCAGTACAGGTCCAGTCTACACCCAGAGCCGCAGCACCCGATTCTGACATTTCCTTGAGTGCGAACCAGCAGCCTTTTCCGTAGGCAATAACCGGAACCTGCCCTTTTAGAGCATCAATAATCTGTTGCATATACCTCCAGGAGAAGGTTTGATAATCTGCAGGGGAGAGCATCCCGCCCCAGGAGTCAAAAAGCTGCACAGCATCTACCCCTGCGGCCACTTTTGCCTTGAGGTACGCGATGGTGGTATCGGTAATTTTTTGAAGCAGGGCATGCGCCGCGGCCGGATTGGTGAAGCAGAATTTTTTGGCCAGATCAAAGTTTTTGGAACCCTTTCCCTGTACGGTATAGCACAAAATGGTCCATGGGGAACCGGCAAAACCGATCAGCGGCACTTCATCATTAAGTTCCTGTTTGGTCATTTTTATGGCATCAAAAACATACTGAAGTTCTTCGTGCACATTGGGCACATGAACCTTCTGCACATCTTCCAGGGAGCGTACAGGACTGGGCAACCAGGGGCCAACGCCGGGCTTCATTTGTACCTCGATGTTCATGGCCTGCGGAACCACGAGGATATCGCTGAATAAAATGGCGGCATCCGGACCAATTTGCCTGATGGGCATCACGGTAATTTCAGTAGCAAGTTCAGGAGTGCGGCAACGGGTGAAGAAATCGTATTTTTCTTTTAACTTCATAAAATCGGGCAGGTACCTTCCCGCCTGGCGCATCATCCAAACCGGGGGCCTTTCTACCGTTTCCCCTTTTAGTGCTTTAAGTAATAAATCGTTTTTGATCATATTTATGTCTTCTTTCTCTTAATTTTTATACCTACAAGGTTTTGTAAACCTTGCAGGAGTTTCTGCTAACGTGAGGTCTTTTTTGACCTTGTAGGTTTTAAATTAAATTATTATTCAAGTCTAAATTTTTCTTCTATTTCCAAATTTCTAATTTGATGAGTATCTATAAAATTTTCCCTGTTTTCAAATAAATTCAACACATCCTCTCGTTTTAAAAGCGTTTCTTTTTTCGAAATTAATGAAGAGTAAGAAGAAAAGCTGTAGTTTTCAAAATCTTCTCCAAAGTGCATTTTTGGGTTCAAGTGAACATATAAAATTAGCCTTTGAAGGTATTTTTCCTGTGTAAGTTCAATTCTCTTAAAATGTTTTTCAAATAAGCTTCCCGTCCTTTCCTCCCGTTTATTAAAAGCCTTGGCATAAGCATTAAATAAATTGGAAAAAGCCTGAGTGACTAATTTCGGCTCGGCTTCAATACGTATTACAAAATGAAAATGGTTGCTTAAAAGGCAATATGCGAAGGTAGAGACGTAAGTGGAAAGGTACTTTTTGTACAGATTTAGAAAATATTGCTTATTGGCATCATTGGTAAAAATGATACAACCATTAATCCCTCTGTTGTAGATGTGATAGTATTTATCTTCTATTAATGATTCCAGTTTCATTGGCTTTTCTTAAAACCTTTGGTTAGCTAATTTAGGACCTACAAGGTTTTTTAAACCTTGCAGGAATTATTGCTATCCTGCAAGGTCTTTTTTTGACCTTGTAGGTATGAATTACCTAAATCCATTTACATGAGTTCGAACTTTGATACCCGCCAGATTTTCAAAGACCTGTGAGGTTTAATAATTATATCATCTTCTAAAATATTTCACCACCTGTACAATTACATTTTCAATACCGGGGCTGTTCGCAACAACAATATTTCCGGTATGCTTTTTTGCTTCGGAAGCCGTGGTTTCCCCAATGCAAAAAGCGATTGAATCTTTCAATTTGTTATTTTTGGTGTAACTCTGTACCGCACTCGGACTAAAAAACAGCACTCCTTCAAATTCCTGCTGAAATTGTTGAAAATTCAGGCTTGTTTTATAAACTTCAATTTCTTCAAAAGCGATATGATGCTTTTTTAAAGCTGAAGGAATTTCGTCCCTTCTTTTATTTCCGCAGAAAAAAGTGAACTTCTCTTCCCTGTGCTTTTCAAAGATGAGCTTTGCCAGGTCTGCTCCGTAATTTTCGATTGCGACAACCTCGTATCCATGTACCTTTAAATATGCCGAGGTTTTATTGCCAACGCAGAAGCACTTTTCTGCCAAAATTCCTTTTGTTTGAATGGCCTTAGCGGCATTTTTGCTGGTAACAATGGCATTTTTAACAGGGGCAGCCAGGTTAAAATCTGTAAAATCGATCTTAATGGCATCATATTCCACAAATCCAATCCCGCCATTTAAAACAAGTTGCTTTTGAGAGGGGGAAAGCACTTTTGTGGAAAGAATTGTGGGCATATTTTATTTTTTCATCACCTTTTTAAACTCCAGCATTAGCTCCCGGCCGCCATTGTCCAGGATTTCTTCTGCACAGCGGCTTCCAAAGCCTTCAACTTCTTCAACAGCAACTTCTTTTTCCATCTCAAATTTCTGTTTCCCGTCTATGCTGAAAAGCGCGCCTTTAAAATGCACAATTTCGTCCTTAACAGTTGCCAGCGCTCCAATGGGCGCGGTACAGCCGCCTTCCAGTTTCTTCAAAAATTCCCTTTCTATATGAACGGCTATTTTTGTTTTACTATGGTTAAGGGCATTTAGGGCGTCCCTGCAAAAATCGTCTTTTTCCATAGCCACCACCAGCATTGCGCCCTGGGCGGGAGCGGGAATCATCCAGTCCAGGTTAATAAAATTATCGGGTTTTAGATCGATTCTTTCCAGGCCTGCGGCAGCAAAAATAGCGCCGTTCCAGCTGTTTTCTTCCAGCTTATTCATTCGGGTGTTCACATTTCCCCGAAGGTCTACAACTTTATGTTCCGGATATTTGTTCAGCCATTGGGCTTTGCGGCGAAGGCTTCCCGTGGCAATGGTACCTTCAGCCTCTAAAAAATCAAGGCCTTTATGTACAAGGATATCTTTAAAATTGGCCCTTTTCATCACCGCGGCTTCCACAATGCCCTTTGGAAGAGCGGTGGGCACATCTTTCATGGAATGTACGGCAATATCAATATCGCCCTTAATCATGGCCACATCGAGGGTTTTGGTGAAAATACCCGTAATGCCCATTTCGTAAAGTGGCTGGTCCAGGTTGAGATCTCCCGAAGATTTTACCGGTACAAGTTCGCTCTCATGGCCCAGTTTCTCCAGCGCGGCCTGTACGGTTTTTGCCTGCCAGAGGGCAAGCTCACTGTCCCTGGTGCCAATTTTTATAATTTTGTTCATTTTTGAAGCTCTTCAAGCTGAAACACGCGTTGGATGAGTTCGAGGCTTTCATCTGTGGTATTGGTGTCCTCTTTTAAATGGTTGGCAAAATGCTTCATAATCTTTTGAATGATGCGATTGCTAACAATTTCAGCCTGTTCGTTATTAAAGTCGGCTATTTTTTTACGCTGAAAGTCCAGTTCGGCATCTTTCATCGTCCGTAATTTTTTCTTTAGGGCTTTAATAGTAGGGGCGAATTTGCGGGTTTCAAGCCATTTGTTGAAGTCGTTTTCCACCTCCCCTATGATGATTTCGGCCTGCGGAATAAACTGTTTCCTTCGTTCCAGCGTCTCATCGGTAATTTTGGAAAGCTGGTCCAGGTGCACCAGTTTCACATTCTCGATTTCCTGCACATCTTCTGAAACATTCTTGGGAATAGACAAATCCAGCACTAAAAGCTCTTTTTTGCAGTAGATAAGCTCTTTTGAAATGGTGGGGTTCTGCGCGCCCGTGGCCACAATTAAAATATCGGCTTTCCTTATTTCGGCCTGCAAATCGGCATAATCCTTAACCACCAGGTTAAATTTACCTGCGATTTTTTCAGCCTTATCCTTGGTGCGGTTTATAAGGGTAATATGGTCGTTTTGAGTATGCTTTATAAGGTTTTCACAGGTGTTCCTGCCAATCTTACCGGTACCGAAGAGCAGAATGTTTTTTTCTGAAACATTTTCAATATTATTCAGAATATACTGAACAGAGGCAAAAGACACCGAAGTGGCGCCGCTGGAAATTTCAGTTTCGTTTTTTATGCGCTTGCTGGCCTGTATTACCGCGTTTACCAGCCTTTCCAGAAATGCATTGGCCATTCCTATTTTCTTTGAGCGGATAAAAGCTGTTTTTAACTGACTTATAATTTCGAAATCACCCAGTATCTGGCTGTCCAGGCCTGTCCCCACGCGAAACATATGGGAGATTGCCTTCTTGTTTTTATGTACATACGCCACCTTTTCGAATTCCTCCACAGTGCCGTGAGTGTGTTCGCAAAGCAGCTTTATAAGTTGAAACGGGTGTTGTGCAAAACCATAAATTTCGGTGCGGTTACAGGTAGATGTCACCAGGATGCCGTCTATGCCTTCCTCCTTTGCCTGCTCCAGCAGCCTAATTTTGGCGTCTTCATCAAGGCTAAAATGCCCTCTTATCTCGGCATCGGCCTTTTTGTAGCTAAGGCCTATCGTGTAAAAATGTTTTCCTTTTGAAATATGAAAATCTTCCATGTACCTATTTAGGGTCTAGGGGAGCAAAAGTAATATTTTGAAAAAGGAAAAAGTAACGCTGGAGGTACTAAATATGTCGATTCGTGATAATAATCATATAAATAAAGGCTCTGATCTGAAAATACCTTACTTTTGTGGTAGTATGAAAGCGAAAATTTTTCGCTGTTTAATTTCGTTCTAAATAATAATTTTTAAGGATTATGGTTTCCGGAGAAAAAAATACCGCTGTAGGTTTTGTAGAGGAAATTAAGGTGGAGGAGGGTTTTTTTGTGCTGAAGTTCCAGAATGACGGTAAGGAAACGCAACAATTTGTTCGTGAGATAGATAGTAGTTTTATCCAGTTTCACTTCAGCGTAAAGGGCCATGGCAAATTTTTGTTCAATAACAGCAATTATGAGCTGCCGTTGGTAGAAGAGAATTCGCTTTTGCTGTATAACCCGCAGCGAAGCCTGCCTTTAAATTTGTCATTAGCGGCAGATTCGTGGCTTATTTCCCTGGTGATTTCCATCAAAAAATTCCATTCGCTTTTCTCCCAGGAAGCCGATTATATCACGTTCCTAAGTGCCGAAAACCGGGACAAAAAATATTATAAGGACTCGCCTGTGTCTCCTTCCATGGCAATTGTGCTGAACCAGCTGATGAATTTTAACCTAACCCCCAGCATTAAAAACCTCTATTTTAAGGCTAAGGCTTTCGAATTGCTCAGCCTTTATTTTAACCGCACAGAAGATCCCGATGTGGAGCAGTGCCCTTTTTTAAGTGATGAGGAAAATATTCTAAAAATAAGGAAAGCCAAGGATATTGTGATTGCCCGAATGGCCGAGCCGCCTTCTTTGCAGGACTTGGCAGACGAAATAAATTTAAGCCTGAAGAAACTAAAAGAAGGATTTAAGCAAATTTACGGCGATTCCGTTTATAGCTTTTTGTTCGATTATAAAATGGAATTTGCCAGAAAGTTGCTGGATAGCGGCGAGTACAATGTAAATGAAGTTGGCCTGAAGGTGGGTTACAGCACTTCCAGCCACTTTATCGCGGCTTTTAAAAAGAAATTTGGCACCACTCCAAAGAAATATATTATGTCCATGCCTTCCCCGGGATAGGTGGGAAAGCTTCTATAAGGCCATAAAAAAGTATAATGCAACGGGGCTTTAGCCTTTATTTTATAGTCCTATTTTTGTGCTGAAAAAGAAAAAGATATGAGTAAAGGTGTGCTCCTTGTAAATTTGGGTTCTCCTGATAGTACCAATCCAAAAGACGTTAAAAAATATCTTGGTGAATTCCTGATGGATGAGCGGGTTATCGATGTGCCTTACTGGGCGCGAACGCTTTTGGTGAAAGGAATAGTTCTTAACACCCGCCCTAAAAAATCGGCCGAAGCTTACCAGCGCATCTGGTGGGAAGAAGGCTCACCACTTATCGTGCTGTCTGAAAGGCTTCAGGAGAAAATTGATGATATTACCTCGGTGCCCATAGCCCTTGCCATGCGGTATGGCACGCCCAATATTTTGTCAGGCCTCAGGGAACTGCACGAAAAAGGGGTAGATGAGGTACTGCTTTTTCCGCTTTACCCGCAGTTTGCCATGGCCACAACAGAAACCATCCTGGTTTTAGCGGAAGAACTTCGGAAGGAACATTTTCCAGATATGAAATTCACCACGGTGCCGCCTTTTTATAATCATCCCGATTATATAAGGACGCTGGCCAACAGTATTTCAGAAAAACTTGAAGGAATAGATTTTCAGCATTTGTTATTTTCTTATCACGGGGTGCCGGAAAGGCACATCAGGAAGAGCGATATTACCAGTTCACATTGTAAGATCGACGGTTCCTGTTGTAAAACAGCTTCGGCCGCGCACCAGTTTTGTTACCGTCACCAGTGCTTTGAAACCACAAGACTGGTTGCCGAGTATCTCGAGTTAAAGGAGAACAGTTATAGTGTTTCTTTCCAGTCCCGCCTGGGGTTTGACCCATGGCTGCAGCCGTATACAGACAGGACCATTGAAAGATTTGGAAAGCAGGGCATGAAAAAACTTGCCATAGTCACTCCGGCTTTTGTTTCTGACTGCCTGGAAACTTTAGAAGAAATAGCCATGGAAGGGAAAGAGATTTTCCATGAAGTAGGGGGAGAGGAGTTTACTGTTGTTCCCTGTTTGAATGACAGGAAGGACTGGGTAAACGTAATGGCCAGGTGGATTGATGAATGGGCTCATCAAAAGCCTGTTGAAGCCTGATGGCAAGAAGAAACGCGGAGGCATTAGGGAATGAACCTGTAGGCAGGCTGCTTATCCGGCAGGCCGTACCCGCATCTGTGGGTATCCTGGTAATGTCCCTAAACATCCTTATTGATACTGTTTTTGTTGGAAATTGGATAGGAGCTACTGCCATTGCCGCGATAAATATTGTATTGCCAATCGCCTTTTTTATAGCTGCCCTGGGAATGGCTATAGGCGTTGGGGGATCTTCCATTATTTCCCGCGCCCTTGGGGCAGGGAAAAGGGAGAAAGCTTTAAACACCTTTGGCAACCAGATAAGCATAGCCCTTCTCCTTACCATTGGTATGGCTGCCGCCGGTTTAATTTTCACCAATCAGCTTATCCCGGCCTTTGGTGGCCGCGGGGATATTTTTGGCCTTGCTAAAATCTACTACAGGGTCATCCTTTGCGGGGTTCCTTTCCTGGCTTTCTGCATGATGGGAAACAGCGTGATACGGGCCGAAGGAAAACCCAGGTTTGCCATGGCAGCCATGATTATTCCTTCGGTGGGGAATTTAATCCTGGATTATATTTTAATCTACCAGCTGGATTTGGGGATGCTGGGCGCCGCCTGGGCCACAACCGCCTCTTATATTTGCTGTTTCCTGTATATCCTCTGGTTTTTTCTTTCCGGGCATTCCGAATTAAAAATAAGGCTGTCCCATTTGGGTTTTGACCGCGCGATTATAAAAGAAATTTCTTCTTTGGGTTTTGTAACACTGGCACGGCAGGCGCTGGTGAGCATCACCTATTTGTTGATGAACAATATCCTCTATGAGCTTGGCGGGGAAAATTCGGTTACCATTTATGCCATTATAGGAAGGATGCTCATGTTTGCCCTCTTTCCCGTTTTGGGCATCACCCAGGGTTTTTTGCCAATCGCAGGCTTCAATTATGGCGCGAAAAAATACCCTCGGGTAAGAAAGAGCATCAATACGGCCATTCTCTACGCGGTGATTTTAGCCATTCTGGTCTTTAGCGGCATTATGTTCTTTGCTGAAGAGATAGTCTATATTTTTACTGATAACAGCACTGTTATTACCAAAACCCCCAATGCCATGCGAATAGTTTTTGCGGCAACTCCTGTTGTTGCCCTTCAGCTTATAGGCGCGGCATATTTCCAGGCGGTGGGAAAAGCCACTCCGGCTTTTTTGCTTACCCTTACCCGGCAGGGCTTCTTTTTTATTCCGCTGGTACTCGTCCTTCCGCGGTTTTATGGCGAAACGGGCGTATGGCTATCTTTTCCCATTGCTGATCTTCTTTCTACCATAGTAACGGGTTATTTTCTGAACCGCGAAATTCGCAGGAATCTTATCCTTTCTTAGAAAAAGCTTTTCAGCGTATTATGGTATATTTGTTTTAAAGCCGGGGTTATGAATATAAATCAATTAAAAATAGAACTTCTTCAGAAAATTATTGACTGTAACAACACAGAATTATTGATGGAAATACAAAGCAGCTTTAGCTCTTTTTATCCTGAAGTAAATGAAGGTCCACAACCATATTCTAAAGATCCGAATATTTCAGCACTTTCTGAAAATCAGCAAAAGGAATTAGAAAACCGATATCAGTCTTTTCTGAAAGGTGAAACTAAAACAGAGGATTGGGAAAAAGTAAAAGCAGAAATAAGTAAAAAGCATGGCTTTTAAAATCTCCATTACTATTTAAGCTAAAGCTGATATTGCTGAAGGAACATTCGGCAAAAAAAACATACAACGGTGATAGAATATTACAATTACATAAAATCCCTTCATCTTATTTTTGTGATTACCTGGTTCGCCGGGCTTTTTTATACTCCCAGGCTTTTTATTTATCATATAGAAGCCATGTCCAAACCCGAACCGGAAAAATCAATTCTTTCTGCCCAGTTTAAAATAATGACGAAACGCTTATGGTATATTATCACCTGGCCTTCGGCTATCCTGGCAAGTCTGTTCGCTTTCTGGCTGCTTTTTTTAATGCCAGCATGGTTGCAGCAGGACTGGATGCTGGTAAAGCTGGGATTTGTGGCTTTACTGTATGCGTATCATTTTAAGTGCCACCTTATTTTTAAAGAGCTGCAGCAGGATGTGGTAAAGTGGACTTCTAACCAGATGCGCCTATGGAATGAGGGCTCCACATTAATCCTTTTTGCCGTAATATTCCTGGTGATTCTGCGCAACGCCCTTAACTGGATTTACGGGGTGCTGGGTATTTTTTTACTGGCCGGCATGTTAATGCTGGGCATAAAAATGTATAAAAGGATACGTGCAAAAAACCCCAATGCCTAGACTGGTTCGATAATTGATTTAATTTGCAGGAAGAAAAATTTTATGAGGCTTTTAAAACTTTCCTTACGCACCCGTATTTTCATAGCCATGATCTTATTGGTTTTGGGGGCGTCTATTCTTATTGCCGGCGTCACCGTTTACCAGTACAAGCAGGAGGCCGAAAGTTATCATAAGGAAAGGCTGGAGCGCAAGGAACAGGCAATTAAAGAAAATATAAGGTTTGTGCTGGCCAGTACCACCTATCTTGTAAATACCGAAAATATTCCCGCTATTTTTAAAGAGCAACAGAAGATTTACGAGATGGCCACGGTGCACGAAATGCAAATCAATATCTATGACCTTAAAGGCCGGCTGCTCGTAAAGTCTGAAGAATCCTTCTTCAGGGACACCATTAACACCCAAATAGATCCTGAAATCGTCAAAAAGCTGGACGCCTCTTCAACTAAAAGGGTACTTAAAAAAACTGAAGTCAACGGCCAGAAATACCAGTCGTCTTACAGCTATATTACCGATCATAAATTCAAACCCCTGGCTATCCTCTATTTGCCTTACCTTCAGGATGACAGTGTGCTGAACCGCGACCTTCATAACTTCCTGATGCGCATGGGGGAAATTTACCTCTTTATGCTCATCCTGGCCATAATTATGTCTTATTTCCTGTCCAGTTACATCACCAAATCCCTTAAAATTATTTCTGAAAAGATCAACCAGACGCGGCTGGATAAGCGGAACCAGAAAATTGAGCTTAGCAATGCCACCGAAGAAATTTACGCCCTGGTCTCGGCATATAACAGTATGATAGACGAGCTGGAAGAAAGCGCGGTAAAGCTTGCCACTGGGGAACGGGAACAGGCTTGGCGCGAAATGGCAAAGCAGGTGGCGCATGAGATCAAGAACCCGCTAACGCCAATGAGGCTTAGTGTGCAGAGTTTTGAGCGGCAATTCAACAAAAACGATCCTAATATCGAGCAGAAGGTAAAGGAATACAGCGATACGCTTATCAACCAGATCGATACCATGAGCTCTATTGCTTCAGCTTTTTCCAATTTCGCCAAAATGCCGGCGCAGCAAAGCGAAACCCTTAATGTGCCGAAAATCGTAAAGCTGGCCCTCGATATTTTCAATGAGAAGTACATTATTTTTACTTCAGAAAAGGAAGAGATTTTGGCCAAATTCGATCGTACACAGCTCATACGGGTGGTGACCAATCTGGTAAAAAATGCGGTGCAGGCCCTTCAGGGGAAAGAAAACCCTAAGATTGTCGTAAGTGTGGAAGAAGAGGAGGAAGAAGTTTGTGTGAGCATTTGCGATAACGGGTCGGGGATTTCCGAAGAAAACAAAGGAAAGATTTTCGAGCCCAAATTCACCACCAAATCCAGCGGGATGGGCCTTGGCCTGGCCATGGTAAAGAATATTGTGGAGACTTACAACGGGAGCATCAGTTTTGTTTCTAATCCCAATAAAGGCACTATCTTTAAGGTAAGGTTTCCAAAATAAACAACCAGCAAAAAAATGATTATGGATTATAAGAATATTATTGTAGAAATTGGAGGGGGGATTTTGCAAATTACCATCAACAGGCCTTCAAAGCTTAATGCGCTTAATAAAGAAACCATTGCGGAATTGCACGATGCTTTTGCCGATGCAAAAGACGATGATGAAGCTAAGGTGGTTATTTTAACCGGAAGCGGGGAAAAGGCGTTTGTGGCCGGGGCCGATATTAGTGAATTTTCAGACTTCTCCCCGGAAGAAGGAAAACAGCTTGCCGCTGAAGGTCAGCAGAAATTATTTAATTACGTGGCCAATTTTCCCAAGCCCGTTATCGCGGCCATTAATGGTTTTGCCCTTGGCGGCGGACTTGAACTGGCTATGGCGGCGCATTTCAGGATCGCCAGCGATAATGCCAAAATGGGACTTCCCGAAGTTTCGCTTGGCGTTATCCCCGGGTACGGCGGCACCCAGCGTTTGCCGCAGCTGGTGGGAAAAGGCCGGGCGATGGAGATGATCATGACCGCGGGGATGGTAGATGCCAACCAGGCACTTCAGTACCACCTGGTAAACCATGTTACAGAGCAGGCGGAATTACTGGATTTTGCTGAAAAGCTTGCTGAAAAGATTATGAAGAATTCCCCTGTGGCCATTACTTCAGCCATCAGGGCCATAAATGCCAATTACGAAGCCGGGGTAAACGGTTATGATATCGAAATTGAAGAATTTGGCCGTTGCTTTGGAACCGAAGATTTTGAAGAAGGAACTTCTGCATTTTTGAATAAGAGAAAAGCAGAATTTCCGGGTAAATAATCCTGGCCATTACTGGAGGAGGTTAGATCCCATTTTATATAAGATTTAAATAAGGAATAAATCCTATTATGTGGATATATTCCTTATTTTTGTTTTTATGGCTACAGAAGATATGATAAGAGGAAGAGGGGCACAGCTTAATGTGCAAAACAGGTTTGATGCGCACAGCCATGAAACCCGCGATGATTTTCTCAACTATTGCGCCGCTGAAGGGGAGGAAGCCCACAAAAATAAAACGGTTTTAATAGATACTTTTCCCAAAACCATTATTAACAAAGTGAATAGTCCCGATGTGGGAATGGGTTATTCCCTGAATCCTTACCAGGGCTGTGAACATGGCTGTATCTACTGTTATGCCCGCAACTCTCATGAATACTGGGGGTTTAGCCCGGGCCTTGATTTTGAACAGAAAATCCTTGTAAAACGCAATGCGGTACAACTGCTGGAGAAAAAAATATGCGGCAAAAGATGGGAGGCAGAAACCATTGTACTTTCCGGGAATACCGATTGTTATCAGCCTATAGAAAAGAAGCTGGGAATTACCCGAAAATTGCTTCAGACTTTTCTTAAATATCGCCACCCGGTGGGGATCATCACTAAAAATGCACTTATACAGCGGGATATCGATATCCTGAAGGAACTGGCTGCGGATAACCTGGTGAGGGTGAACCTTTCCATCACCTCTTTACATGAAGAAACCCGCCGTATCCTGGAACCCCGCACGGCCAGTATTAAAAAACGCCTGGAAACCGTGGAGAAACTTTCCAAAGAAAATATTCCCGTAAGCGTGATGATGGCACCTATTATTCCGGCTATAAACAGTCATGAAATTATGCCTTTGGTAAAGGAAATTTCAGAAAGAGGGGCGCAAAGCGTAGGTTACACGATTGTGAGGCTGAACGGAGCCATTGGGCAGATTTTTACCGACTGGATTAAAAAGGCCATGCCAGACAGGGCAGATAAAGTCCTGCACCAGATTGAGAATATCCATGGCGGCAGCCTTAACGACAGCCGCTTTGGGACAAGAATGAAGGGTGAAGGGAAATTTGCCGAGCAGGTAGAACAGCAGTTTAAAATTGCCCGCAAGAAATATTTGAGCGGTCGCGATCGCAAGCCGCTTAATCATGATTTGCACCGGCAGTTTAAGGATGGTCAGTTAAAACTTTTTTAAAATTTTGCTTTTTCGATCTTTTAGCCTCTGCCCGGCAGCAATTATTCAGTAACTTCAGGTAAAACCGAATGAATTTATGCCTGAGTTACCTGAAGTCGCTTACCAGAAGAAATATGTAGATGCCACCGCGCTGCACAAGAAAATTGTAAAGGTGGAAACGGGGGCTGCAAAACTTTTTCAGTCACCGCAAAAGGATTTTAAAAAGGCCCTGGAAAATCTAAAATTTGAAGAAACAACCCAGCTGGGAAAATATTTGTTTCTGAAGATAAATTCCTGGCAACAGCTGGTTTTCCATTTTGGGATGACCGGAAAAGTGGAATACTACCAGCATGAGGAGGTTCCAAAACACGCACAATTGACTACGGTTTTTGATGATGGTTCCAGACTATCATTTGTGTGTCCGCGAAAATTCGGCAAAATTTATTTAGCTGAAGGAGTAGAAGAATTTCAGAAGAAGCATTCGCTGGGAAATCATGCCCTTGATGTAAGGCAAAAGGAATTTCTGGAACTGCTTCAGGATAAAAAAGGCAGCATAAAAGGCGCGCTAACAAACCAGCATGTAATTGCCGGGATTGGAAATTTGTATGCCGATGAAATGTTGTACCAGTGCGGCATTCATCCAAAATCAAAGACCGAAAATCTTTCCGGAGAAGACAAAAAATGCCTTTTTAAAGAAATGGGCAGGGTTTTGAAAAGAGTGATAAAAAGCAAAACAGAGGATTCCAAATTACCCGACAGCTTTCTTACCAGGCATAGAAAAGAAGGCGCGGAATGCCCAAATTGCAAGGGCAGTGTAAAAATGATAAAAGTATCCGGCAGGAGCACTTATTTATGCCCAAATTGCCAGGAAGAGAAGTAAAATTGGAAAAAGTTCCTCTCCTTTTAAGGATGGGAGGCAAAGGCCGGGGTGGTAAATAACATCTCGACTGCGCTCGATGTGACAGTTGACTCCGCTCGATGCGACATTTAAATGCTAGTTAAAAAATAAAAGATATGAACGTTTTTATAGGTTGTTCAGGTTGGAATTATAAAGACTGGCGCGGGAAATTTTATCCTGAAAAGCTGGCGCAAAAAAACTGGCTGGAATTTTACGCTGATAAATTCAACACCGTGGAAGTGAACAATACTTTTTACAGATTTCCGAAGGACACTACTTTGGAAAAGTGGAAAAAAACCGCTCCCAAAGGTTTTAATTTTACGTTGAAGGGCAGCCGTTACATTACGCAAATGAAGAAGCTGAACGATGTGGGAGAGCCGGTGAAAAAATTTGAAGATGTGGCCGATATCCTGAAGACCAAGCTCAGCTGTATCCTCTGGCAATTGCCGCCAAACCTGCATCGCAATGATGAGAAACTGATAAATTTTTGTAAGACCTTAAAAACTTCAAATAAAAATGTAATCGAATTTCGCCATGAATCCTGGTTAAATGAAGAGGTGTATGAGATCTTAAGAAAAAACAGTGTGAGTTTTTGCTCAATTTCAGCTTCTGGCTTTCCAGAAGATATGGTAGTGACGCGCAAAAAGGCCGCTTATGTTCGCTTTCATGGTTTGGCAAAAGACTGGTACCGCTACTATTATTCAAAATCTGAATTGAGGGAATGGTATGAGAAGATCAAAGACTGCGGCGCGCGCGAAGTCTACATCTATTTTAATAATGATTATGAAGCCAACGCCCCCAAAAATGCCATGGATTTACGGGAGATGTTTGGTTGAAAAATCAGGCTTCGCCATGCCACTCTTTATAAAACTGCTCCAGGTAAAGTTTCATGAATTGATGCCGCTTGTTGGCGATTTTTCTGCCGCTTTCCGTATTCATCCTGTCCTTCAGCAGTAAAAGCTTTTCATAAAAATGATTGATGGTGGGCGCGTTGGAGGCTTTATATTCCTCTTTGGTCATGTTGAAATTTGGCTTAATTTCAGGATCATATAAACCGCGGCCTTTGTATCCGCCGTAATTAAAGGTTCTTGCGATGCCAATGGCGCCCAGGGCATCGATACGGTCTGCATCCTGCACGATATCCAGTTCCGGGGAGCTGAAGCTGCGGTTAACATTGCCGCCTTTAAAAGAGATATTTTCGATGATCTTAACTACATGTTCAATGGTTTCTGCAGAAACTTGCTGAGATTGAAGAAAATTTTTAGCCATTTTCGGGCCTACGCTTTCATCGCCGTTATGGAATTTGGAGTCGGCGATATCATGCAGCAAAGCGCCTAAAGCCACCACAAAATCATCGGCATTTTCTCCTTTGGCAATTAGTTTTGCATTGTTATATACTCTTTGAATATGAAACCAGTCATGCCCTCCTTCGGCGTTTTTAAGGGTTTCTTTTACAAAGGCAATAGTGTTTTCTATAATTTCAGGTTGTCTTGTGGTCATGTATTCAATATTGAAACCTCACAGGTTTTCAAAACCTGTGAGGTTTAAGTTTGTTAATAGAAGATTATTCAATATCTCCAATTATCGTTCTTTCGGTCAGAGCGATAAGGCTTTCAGGGTCATTCGAACTTACGGGAATAGGCTCGTGCACCTTCAGCTTAAAATGTATGCCCAGGTCTAGCGGGAAAAGCCCGTAGCGGAAGAGTTTCCAGGAGTTGTTGATCGTAAGCGGTACAATTACCGCATCGGGCATTTGTTTGATGAGGATTTGCAGTCCGCGTACAGCAAATTTCTTGGGTTTCCCGGTGCGGCTCCTGGTGCCTTCGGGAAAAATAACCGCAGAGCGATTTGTTTCTTTGAGATATTTGGCAAAACCGGCCATTTTTACCAAAGATTCCCTGGCGTTCTTGCGGTCTATCAAAACCGAGCCACCGTGCCTTAGATTAAATGAAATCCCGGGGATACCTTTCCCCAGTTCTTTCTTGCTCACAAATTTTGGATGGTGTTTCCTCAGGTACCATATAATAAGTGGAATATCGTACATTCCCTGGTGGTTGGCCACAAAAATGCAGGGTTTATCGGCAGGGATATTGTGCGGATTGTCACAGCTGAAGCGTGCGCCCAGCACATCCAGGCAGCGCATCAACACGAAATTAAAATAATCCACACTTTTTTTGTGTGCTTCGTATCCGCCAAGCTTCAGTGCAATCCATTGGATCACATGGAAGATAAGCAAAGTGAGAAAAAAGAAGATATAACTTATTACCGAAAGCGGGTAGGAAAGTATTTTTTTCATCTTAATGTTTAAAAGCACAAAAATATACTTTTAAACCAACACAGGGCAAGTGGAGGATTAGTCTTCTGCTTCTTTGCATATTCCATTCTCACACCGCAGCTCACCTGGCGGTGCCGGGATACGGCAATCTGAAGCAATCCCAAATTTTTCATTGTACCTTTCTTCAGCTTCGGTATAATCTGCAACCATAGCTTCAAGCTTTGTTTCATCAATGGCAGAAGGATAAATAAGGTAGCCTTGTGGGCCGCCGCAGGCTTTGCTTCCGTAGGGAATATAGGCGCAATTTCCATCTGCAGTGCAGGAAGCTTCGGCAATAAATTCATTTATTTGATTTAACTTGAGCTGAAGTTGTGCTGAGGCTTCTTCCCTGGAAACGGTGTCACTTTGTGGGGAGCAGCTAAAAAAGCTTAAGAGCAGGAAAATTAAATATAGAATTATAGATTTCATGGAAAGGCTGTTTTCTTAAAGATGTATGAAATCTGGAATGGTTGCGTAAAAAACACAAAAAACCGTTTGAAAATAAATCCAAACGGTTTTTAAAATTCTTATCTAAAAAATCTTAGCAGTACTCGTTGTAGGCACCTGCAAGGTTTTCTGCGATCATTTCTGCAGGGCGGCCTTCAATGTGGTGGCGCTCCAGCATATGTACCAGTTCACCATCTTTAAACAGGGCCATAGATGGAGAAGATGGAGGGAAAGGCACCATGTAACCACGGGCTTTATCTGTAGCTTCTTTATCTACTCCTGCGAAAACGGTAAAAAGGTTATCTGGTTTTTTAGCATTCTGCAAAGAAATTCTTGCGCCTGGACGCGCGTTAGCAGCGGCACATCCACAAACCGAATTCACCACTACCAGAGTAGTTCCTTCTTTCTTCATCGCGGCATCAACTTCTTCTACGCTGTGCAATTCTTCAAAACCGATATTGGTCAAATCTTCGCGCATCGGTTTTACTAATTCTGCTGGATACATATATTGATATTTTTTATTAAACTTAAGTGAAGTGCAAAGATACAAATTAACTTAACGCAGGCATATCTCAAATTCCTATAAGCGAATAGGTTGAATTTATACGTTTCCTGCTTTAAAAATCCGTTGGCGGCATGAGACTTTAGCTAAAATGTTATCTTTGTGGTGAAAGAAAAATTGCCTCATGATTAAATGGTTGCTGGCCATCCTTGGCCTGATTTACTTTAGGATTCCGGGAGCTGTTGCCGGCTTTTTAATAGGAACTTTACTCGATAATTACACCCGCTCAACCGGCGGACTACTTAGCGGACTCTTTGGAGAAGAGAAAAAACAAAGCGTTTCGCCTGGAGATTTCGAACTTAACCTGCTTTCGCTTTGTGCTTTAGTTATAAAAGCAGACGGACAGGTTTCCCAGCGGGAGCTGGATTATGTGAGGTCTTATTTTGTAAGCGCTTATGGCAAAGAGCGGGCAAATGCTACCTTTCGCACTTTTAACGATGTGATTAAGAGCCGGGAACTTTCGGCATACAGGATTGCGCAGTACCTGGCACACCGCACCAAATATCCCACTCGGCTACAGATTACCCATTTTCTCTTTGGGATTGCCCAGGCCGATGGCACAGTAAGTACTGCCGAGGCAAAAATCATTCAGGAAATCGCTGGTTATCTTCGCATTTCCAGGATGGATTTTGAAAGCATCAAGGCCATGTTTCTTAAAAAATCTGCAGAGAGTGCTTACAAAATCCTTGAAATTGAGAAAAGTGCCAGCGATGCCGAAGTCAAAAAAGCCTTTCGTACCATGGCCAAAAAATACCATCCCGATAAACTGGGCCACATGGATGAAGCCTATCGCAAAGGCGCCGAGGAAAAATTTCGGAAAGTACAGGAAGCCTACGAACAGATTCAGAAGGAACGCGGAATGTAATAATATGGACGTTGCCTGCGGCCCGGGCTTTCCGCTGCAATCTTTTGCTCGTGCCTCACAAAAGGATTTTCGCTGCAATCCCTAACGCGATTGAGGTATTGGTAATTCCTCTTTTTTGTTAGTACTACTTGTATACCTGGCTGTATTTTAGTATCTTAATTGAGTATAAATATTTAACAGCTTCAAAATTGTTAAATGATGAAATCAATTTTAATTTTACTTCTAGCACTTCCTTCCATATTTTACGCTCAAATTGTCGTTAATAATGATCCCTTTCCCAGAAGAATTCAAGAAGAATTTCATTCTAACGGGACATTAAAACTCCAAAAAAGATTTCAATGTGAGGATTTTTCAGAATTAGAAAGATGTAACGTAACAGAATACAGAGAATACTATGATAATAATCAGCTAAGTTTACTACTAAGGCTAGAAGATTCTAAGCTTCATGGGCAAATAGTTGCTTATTGGAAAAATGGTAATTTAAAAAGAAAAGATTTATATAAAAAGGGTAATCTTGTAGAAGGAAAAATTTGGGATCAGAATGGGAAGGAAATAGAATATTCTAAATTTAAAATTACACCTAACCATATAAGAACTCCTTCTAATCGGAAAGAAAGTTAATATATACCAGTTGCTTAGGTACTAAGCACATTCTTTAGTCCTTTTCACTCATTAACTTTTTTAATTTTTCGCTCGTCAAATATTCAAATTTTCGGTCCTTAACCTTAAAATTTTCATCCAATACTAAAATAGCCGGTAAGCTGAATTCCCTGTTTTTTCGGCTGGCCAGAAGCAGCGGGATCGCATGAATACCATTTCGTTGCGTTTCTGCCTGCAGGTTATAAAATTTTTGTCCATCAAAATGAATAGTATCGGTACTTTCAGCATTCATTTTTACCGCATAGTAGTTGGAATGTAGTTTTTCGGTAACTGCTGGATTTCTAAAAGCATTTCTTTCCATTTTCTTACAATACACACACCAGTCGGCATAAAAGTAAATAAACGTTTTTTTGGGTTTAGCCTGAAGAGAGTCCTCCAACTGCTCAAAATTAAGCCAGTTTATTTCACCCTTTTTCTGTCCAAAACATAAGAGTGAAAAGAAGGTGAATATTAATAGTATTGGAAGTTTGGTGTTCATTTCTCGTGCCGATCTAAATTCTCCTATCCCAGTTCTAAATCCTACAAATTATGCAGATTCCCAAACTTAATTCCGAAGAAGAAAGTACGGGGTTGTGATGGCCCATAAATGTAATCTGAATCCCGCGTGGCCCCGGTATCAAAATCATCCTGATAAGCATTAAAGATATTCTGGACCCCGCCGAAAACATTTATCTGAAAGCTGTCTGTAATATCAATATGATGATTAAGTTTTACATTGATATCATAAAATGAATCACTTTTATTAAGTTGTAAAAATCCGGTGTCGCTAATTACCAGCGGCACTGTCATGGGGCCGGTATAAGTTCCCGTAACATCCAGGCTGCTTTCTTCGAAAACAGAAATGTTTGTGGTAAAATACGCATAAACATTAGGATTTCGTACGAATTCTGAAATAATGACGTTGCTTTCATTAGGATTGCTATCATCAGCTTCAAACAACACCTGTTTTTCTTTATATTTTGACTGCTGAATTGTTCCTCCCAGCTGGAAGGTTAATCTTGAAGAAGGTGAAACGCCAATTTCAATATTTGCCCCGCTTACATAGGCGCCGTTTCCATTTCTTACTTCTTCTAAAATAGACCCGTTAGGAAGGCTTGCTCCTGTGCTTACCGTTGTAAAAGGATTTCGGAGATCGGTGTAAAAACCTTCAAGTAAAAAATTGGTTTGCAGTTTATTAAGGTTTTTGGAATAATTTACCGAAGCCGTATAGGCATTGGAATACTCAGTTTTAAGGTGGTCTGAGAGGATCACGAATTGCGGTTCCCCGCCTACTGATGAAATATGCAGGTCTTCATTAAATGCCTGCGGCGCCCTAAAGCCCCGGGCGTAGCCGGCTCTAATCTGCCAGGCTGCAGCGGGTTTGTACCGCAATGTTAACCGCGGACTCACAACAGTCTGGTCAATTTTAGATATGCGGTTCACATTTTGGATATTATAATTTCCGTCTACATTCACATAATCCAGACGGCCGCCAAGAAGCGCGGTAAATTTTTCAGAAGGTTTCCATTCGTACTGTGCAAAAGTGCCTATGGAATTTACTTCCTGATCTATGTAGCGGTTATAGCCGGGTATGTTATCTTCAGTATTGCTAAGGTTATATTCGGTTCCTACGGTTAAAATATCATTGCTGTTTTTGAAATTCCGGGTAAACTGGCCTCCAAAAAGTAAAGCAAGGTCATTGGTATTTCCATAGGCATTTGCGGCGGTTATGGAATCCTGCCGGGTACGACCTCCTCCAAGGCCACCATAAAAACTTTTCCTGCCGGTGTGCTGCCCGGAAGCATAAACTGAAAAATTATTACTGAAATCTTCATTGTGTACCTCATAAGTAATCCCACCAATTACAGTGTTATGATCTAATTCTTCGGTGATATCGGTAAGATGTGGCGCCAAATCTAAGCGATCCCCACCACGGCGGTACTCTTCAAGAGCGGTAATGTCTAATGTTATTTTGCTCTTATCATCAGGTTTTAGGAAAGTTTTTGCCCCCAGGCTGGTGTTGGTGAGTTCAGTTAGTTCTGTAAATCCATCCCCGTTTGCATCATAAGCATCCCGATCCCTTTTCATTCCGAAAACGGTAATTCCGCTGGATAAATCTTCACTAACTACCGAGGCGTTTAAATTTAATGTCCGGTCTGGCGTTTCACCATCAATAAATCCTAAATTAGAAGATACCTGCCACGAGTTTAAGACGGGATCTTTTGTAATAATGTTTATAGTTCCGGCAATAGCATTGGAACCATAAAGGGAAGAGCCGCCGCTTCTTACAACTTCAATACGGTCCAATATGGAAGTGGGAATTTGTTCCAGCCCATAAACGCTGTTTAATGCTGAAAAAACCGCCCGGCTGTTAATTAAAACCTGGGTGTAACTGCCGTCCAGCCCATTAAGCCTAACCTGGGTGAAACCACAGTTTTGGCAATTGGTTTCCACTCGAACACCGGGTTGGTAATTCAGGCTTTCTGCAACCGAGATGGATTGGGTGGCATTAAATAGTTTTGGGCTTAATACATTCACCACAACCGGTGCTTCCTTTAAATTTACCCGGTTTCTGGTGGCGCTAATCACCACCTGATCCAGCCCCAGCTGGTCTTGGCTTAATTCGATATTCAGTGGCCGGTTCTGGTAATTTTCAGTATTAATTATAAGGGATTTGGTTTTAAAACCTATCGCCTGTATTCTCAGGTTAAATTGTCCTTCCGGAAGTTCCAGACTAAAATAACCATTGCGGTCTGCAGAAGTCCCTTGTGTTTTACCTTCTAATAGGATATTGGCAAAGGGAACAGGTGTGCCCATGCTGCTTACTTTTCCATTTAGATTTATTTGTTGTGCAAAAACCCACAGTGGGAATATAAAACAGAGCAGGAAGAAGTAATTGGTGTGCGTCATGTTTAAGTTTTATTAAAATTTATTTTTAGGTAAATCTAAAAAATTAGTTTTTAAAAATAAAATTGTATTTTTGGCTTATAAAATAGCATTGATGTTCAGTCTTTCAGAAGAAAATTATTTAAAAGCCATCTTTCACCTGGAGAGAAATTATAAGGGTGGGGTGAGTACAAATGCCCTTGCAGAAGAGATGGAGACCAAAGCTTCTTCGGTTACCGATATGGTAAAGAAGCTTTCAGAAAAAAACCTTGTAAAATACAAAAAATACCAGGGCGTAAAACTCAGTAAGGCCGGGAGAAAAACTGCGCTGGAGGTAATCCGTAAACACCGGCTTTGGGAATATTTTCTTGTTGAAAAATTAAATTTTAGCTGGGACGAGGTGCACGATGTGGCCGAAGAACTGGAGCACATAAAATCTGATAAACTTATTACCGAACTGGATAAATTTCTGGAATATCCGCGCCGGGACCCACACGGGGATCCTATTCCCGATGCCCAGGGAAATTTTGTGCAAACTTCAAAGGTTTTGCTTTCTGCCTGTAAAAAATCAGATCTAGGAAAAATTGTTGGGGTAAAGGATTCTTCGGCGGCTTTTCTTCAGTACCTGGATAAACTGGATATTGGCCTGGGGAGCATTTTAGAAGTTCGTCATATAGAAGATTTTGACCAGTCTATAGAACTGGAGGTCGATTCCAATACAATTACCCTTTCTCATAAAACCGCTTCTAATCTTTATATTCAGCTGGAATAGAATGGAAAAAAGAAGTACAAAATCTTTGGAAGAAGTACATGGCTCTGTAAAAACATCAGGCAAGAAAACCGGCTGGAGAAAAATTCTGGCTTTTTTAGGGCCGGCGTATTTGGTAAGTGTGGGTTATATGGATCCCGGCAACTGGGCCACAGATCTTGCGGGTGGGAGCCAGTTTGGTTATAGCCTTATTTGGGTTTTGCTTATGTCCAACATCATGGCCCTCCTCCTGCAAAGTTTTTGTACAAGATTAGGAGTGGTTAGCGGGCTGGACCTTGCCCAGGCTTCAAGAAGGGAATATCCAAAAGCCGTGAATTTTATCCTTTACATTTTAGCTGAAATCGCTATCGCCGCCTGTGACCTGGCAGAGGTGGTGGGTATGGCCATAGGGCTCCAGCTGCTTTTTGACATTCCGATGTTCTGGGGCGTGTGTATCACCGTATTAGATAGTTTCCTGCTGCTTTTCCTCATTAATAAAGGAATAAGAAAAATGGAAGCTTTTATCGTCGCGCTAATTGCTGTAATTGCCTTATGTTTTTTTCTTGAAATGTTTTTTGCCAAACCCGATGTTGCTGAGATTGCCACCGGCTTTATACCTTCTATTCCAGATAGCCGCGCCCTATATATTGCTATTGGCATCATAGGGGCTACGGTGATGCCACATAATTTATATCTGCATTCTTCCCTGGTACAAACCCGGCGCACAAAAAAAACCAGGCATGGTATACGACAGGTATTAAAGTTTAATTTTCTGGATTCTGCCATAGCTTTAAACCTGGCATTCCTGGTAAATGCGGCCATACTTATTCTCGCCGCGACTGTCTTTTACAAAAACGGCATGTACGAAGTTGCCGAAATTGAAGATGCACATAAATTACTGGAGCCATTGCTCGGCACCTCCTGGGCACCTGTGTTGTTTGCCCTTGCTCTTATAGCCGCAGGCCAAAGCTCTACCTTAACCGGGACCCTGGCCGGGCAAATTGTGATGGAAGGTTATCTTAATTTAAGGATTCAGCCATGGGTACGCCGGTTGGTTACCAGGCTTATAGCTATTGTGCCGGCACTTCTAACGGTAATTTATTTTGGGGAAGGAGCAACAGGAGAGCTGCTGGTTTTAAGCCAGGTAGTGTTGAGTCTTCAGCTGGGATTTGCCGTAATTCCACTGGTTCATTTTGTGAGCGATAAGAAGCTGATGAAAGGTTTTGCCATAAACTGGCCGCTGCGAATTGCCGCCTGGTTAATTACCGCTGTTATTGTTAGCCTTAATGCCAAACTGGTAATTGATGAACTTGCCGGCTGGATAAAAATTTCAGATCATCCGGTGTATATCTGGATATTTATTGTTCCAATTGCCGTTGCCGCTGCCTTGCTTCTTGTTTTTATCGGGGTTTGGCCATACTTAAAAGATTCATACCAAAAAAGATCAATGGTGCCACATATAACCAAAGCTGAAATAGGGGAATTGTCTATGCCGGAATCTTATAAAAAAATTGCTATTGCCATAGATTTTTCTGCCTCAGATAAAAAATGCATTTCTTCAGCCTTAAAATTGGGTGGAAAGGAGGCCAATTATAGCCTTATTCATGTGGTAGAAACCGCCGGTGCTCTAATGTATGGCAGTGATATAAAAGATTATGAAACTTTTAGTGATAATGAATATCTTGAAAGTTATAAGGAAGAATTACAATCACATGGTTATAAAGTAGAAGTGGAGCTGGCATTTGGGGTACCCAAGAAAAACATTCCTAAAATAGTGAACGCTGCAGATTTTGATTTGCTGGTGCTGGGAAGCCACGGGCATTCGCTGCTAAAGGATTTGTTGTTTGGTACTACTGTGGAAGCAGTGAGACATAGGGTTAGTATCCCGGTTTTTATAGCATAAATTTTAAATTAAAAATTAATTAAGAAAAGTAAATAAGATGAAGTCGATTATAGATTATTTTCAGCAATTAGATCCTGTTCTGGCAGCGCTTTATGCCACCTTATTTACCTGGGGGCTCACAGCGCTGGGAGCCTCCCTTGTTTTTTTCTTTAAAAAAATGAACCGTAAGGTCTTTGATGGAATGCTGGGCTTTACAGGCGGGGTAATGGTAGCGGCAAGTTTCTGGAGCCTGCTGGCGCCGGGAATCGAAATGAGCCCTGGAGAAGGTTTTGTAAAGGTTATTCCCGCTGTAGTTGGTTTTGGCCTTGGCGCACTGTTCATTTTTGCTCTGGATAAAATCCTGCCGCATTTGCACGTGAATTTCCAGATGAGTGAGAAGGAAGGGGTGAAGACAAAATGGCATAAATCTATTCTTTTAACCCTCGCCATTACCCTGCATAATATTCCGGAAGGCCTTGCCATAGGTGTTCTTTTTGGAGGGGTTGCTGCGGGCTTTGAAGGAGCAAGTATAGGCGGTGCAGTCGCACTGGCTATGGGAATAGGTTTACAAAATTTTCCTGAAGGTTTTGCCGTTGCAATGCCATTAAGAGGGCAGGGTTTAAGCAGGTGGAGAAGTTTTAATTTTGGCCAGCTTTCTGCCATTGTGGAGCCAATTGCGGCAGTTTTGGGTGCCTGGGCAGTAATGACTTTTCAGCCTGTTTTACCTTATGCGCTCTGCTTTGCTGCAGGAGCCATGATGTTTGTGGTGGTGGAAGAAGTGGTGCCCGAGTCGCAGCAGGAGAGTTATACCGATATTTCCACTCTTGGCTTTATAGGTGGATTTATGATTATGATGACCCTGGATGTTGGCCTTGCATAATTTTGCAACACAGGGCAGGCTTTATCGTCTTTAATAAAAAGTGGAGATGAGAAATTTAATGTTGGCGGTCCTGATTTTTAGCTGCGGATTGATGTATGCTCAGCAGGAAGAGGTTGAATTAAAGGTTTATCAGGAATCTCTTTGTTCCGGGGATGTTTTTGAAGTTAACACCCACGGCGTGAAATTTAAAAAAGTGATTTCAGATTCACGATGCCCCAGGAATGTCACCTGTATCTGGGCAGGAGAGGTAAAAGTGCTGTTGGAGTTTTTTGAGAATGGTAAATCTGTTGGAGAGAAAATTGTTGCCGGCACAAATTTTCCTTTAGAAGATTTCTTCGGAAAATCTTTCGCTCTTTCAGACTTTGCAGTTTATCCTTATCCTGAAAGTCCTCAGGAAATACAAAATTCAGAATACAGCCTTCAGCTTAAAATCACAGAAAAAGTTGAAGATTAGTGGCAGCCACAATCAGATTTTCCGCAGGGACTGGCCTTTTTGTTATTTCCTTTTGATGAAGTAAGGAAGGCAGGTTTCCAGATGAATTTGCTAACAAGATAACCTACGGCAACTGCAAAAGTTATAAAAACTAAAATATGTTGTAGTAATTCCATGTTTGTTAAGTCGGTTTAAAACTGTTTCCTTACAAATTTTTTATTTTAAAAGCTGAAAGGCCACCAAAGCTACAAGATAAGCAAAACCGCTCATAATCACTAACTGGAGTACCGGCCATTTCCAGGTATTGGTTTCTTTTTTAACAATTGCAAGCGTGCTCATACATTGCATGGCAAAGGCATAAAAAAGCAGCAGGCTAATTCCACTGGCAAGGGTAAACAGTGGGCCGCCCAGGATAGGGTTTACTTCTGCGGCCATCCGGTTTTTTATGGTTTCTTCCTCATCGCTTCCCACGCTGTAAATAGTGGCAAGTGTACCCACAAACACCTCCCGCGCCGCGAAAGAACTTATAATGGCAATGCCTATTTTCCAGTCATAGCCCAGTGGGGCCACAACAGGTTCTATACCTCTTCCCATAATGCCTATATAGGAATGCTTCAGTTTATAGGAGGATACTTCTCCCTGGAATTCTTCTGTAGAAAGATCGGCTTCAGGCTCATACTTTGAAGCTACTATTTCTTCAGCATTGCTAAAGTTTTCTCCCGGCCCATAGCTCGCCAAAACCCATAAAATAATGGAAATTGCCAAAATAATCTTTCCGGCGCCAAGTACAAAAGATTTGGTTTTTTCAACTACAGTAATACTTACATTTTTAAGCATGGGCATTTTGTAATTTGGCATTTCAATCACAAAATAGGTGCGGTTTTTCACCTTTAGGATTCCGTTTAGAATCCAGGCAGAAAAAATTGCCGTTCCAAAACCTATCAGGTAAAGCATCATTAAAGTTAAGCCCTGGTAATTAAAGCCAAGGAAGGTGCCTTCAGGAATCACCAGTGCGATAATGATCAGATATACAGGCAGCCTTGCCGAACAGGTGGTAAAAGGCACCACCAGAATGGTGATAAGACGTTCTTTCCAGTTTTCAATATTCCTGGTGGCCATAACTGCGGGAATGGCGCAGGCAGTACCAGATACCAGCGGGACAACACTTTTGCCGCTAAGGCCAAACCTGCGCATTAGCCTGTCCATTAGAAATACCACCCGGCTCATATAACCGGTTTCTTCCAGAATCGAGATGAACAGGAAGAGAAAGGCGATTTGCGGGATAAAAATTACAATTCCCCCAAGGCCCGGGATAATTCCTTCGGTAACCAGGTCTGTAAAAACCCCAGATGGCATAAAATTACGCGTTAATTCGCTAAGGGAAGCAAAAGTAGCGTCTATAAGATCCATGGGATAGCTTGACCAGTTGTATATGGCCTGGAAGATGAGCAGCAGGATTGTAAAGAAAACCACGTAGCCCCAAACCTTATGGGTAAGGATCCTGTCCAGCCGTGACCGGAGATCGGTAGCGGCATTAACATCTACCGTCATCGCTTCCTTTAAAGTGCCGTTAATAAACTGGTAGCGCAAAATGGTTTCTTTCTGCTGAAGGCGTTTTAGATCGCTGGCAGATTTTGTGCTAAAATCCTTGTTTTTATTTACTTCGTGCCTGTTGATGTTGCCGAAGTTGACATCCTGGGTAATCACCAGCCACAACTTATAAAGCGACTGGTTTGGAAAAGCTTTTCTAAGCCTGCCGAAATATTCCGGATCTATTACCGAAGCATTAACGCAGGGTTCTGTGGTAATGTGGCGGTAATTTATAATAAGTTCTTTAAGCTCGTCTATTCCCTGTCTTTTCCTGGCGCTTACCAGGGCCACTTTGGTTTTAAGCCTTTCTTCCAGCGCAGCCACATCAAGGGAAATGCCTTTGCGTTGCATCCTGTCTGCCATATTTACCACGAGAATGGTGGGGATTCCCAGGTCTTTAATTTGCGTAAAAAGAAGAAGGTTGCGCTTAAGGTTTTCCACATCGCTAACCACTACGGCAACATCGGGATAATCTTTGTCATTTTTATTGAGCAGCAATTCAATTACCACATTTTCATCTACAGAAGAAGCGTTAAGGCTGTATGTGCCAGGCAGGTCCAGGATATGCGCCCTGAGGCCCCGGGGAAGTTTACAGATTCCTTCCTTTTTCTCTACCGTAATCCCGGGATAATTCCCAACTTTTTGATTAAGGCCGGTTAGGTGATTAAAAACGGAGGTTTTTCCGGTATTGGGATTTCCTATTAACGCAACATTAATTTGTTTCGCCATGCTACTCTATTAACTCAATTTCAATCTCTAATGCGGTTTCTTTCCTAATGGCAAGATGGCTTCCGTTTATGTTGAGGTACATAGGATCTTTAAAGGGGGCGGTTTGCACCAGTTCCACTTCATTTCCCGGCAAGCAACCCATCTCCAGGAGCTTTAAAGGCACAACATCTGCAGAAAATTCTTTTATTATTCCACGTTGCCCTCTTCTGAGATCTGCTACGGTAAGCTTCAAATTTTATTTAGATTGAATTTAAACAAGGCAAAAGTAAGGTAAATAAAACTAGTAGAAAAGCCTCAGGCTCAAAAACTCCTAATCCCGATATTCCCTTTTTAGAATTTTAATATCCTCCATTAAATTTTCTATGGCTTCTGGATCTGTGCCATCATAAAAGCCCCTTATTTGCTGGTTTTTATCTACCAGCACAAAATTTTCGGTATGGACCATATCATATTTGCCTCCATCGCCGGTGCTTTTGGTGGCGAGGTAAGATTTTCTGGCCAGGTCGTAAATTTGCTTTTTATCGCCGGTAACCAGGTTCCATTTTTCATCAATAACGCCTTTTTCTTCAGCATACTTTTTTAAAACCGGAACGCTGTCTGTCTTCGGAAAAACAGTATGGGACAGCAGGAAAACTTCAGGGTCATCCTTTATTTTCTCCTGTATCTTCACCATGTGATCTGTCATTATAGGGCAGATGGTAAGGCAGGTGGTAAAAAAGAAATCGGCCACATATATTTTGTCCTTGTAGAAATCCTGGGTAATGGTATCGCCATTCTGGTTCACCAGTTTAAAATCGCCTATCTTATGATATTTCCTTACGTACTGTACTGTGGTATCCACTAAATCTGCATTCACCATATCTGGCTGATAAACCGGGAGAGTCCTGTCTGGCTTGAGCAAGGTATAGATACAGGCCATAATTATCACTGAAAGGATAAAAAATACAATGGCAAAGAATTTGTACCGTGCAAAAAACTTTAGCATAATTCTATATTTAGTGCAAAACTAAAGGCTGGCGGTTAAATAGTCGCATTCAGATTATTAAAATTTCAATTTTGCTATCAGCCTTTATACATAAACTTTTATAGGAGTTTTTAAAAAGTTACTTTTGTGCGATTTAAATTTGAAGATTAGATAATGGATCCATTTGCAGTTAAGGCAATACAACTTTTGCTGAGTTTGTCGTTGCTTATTGTATTACACGAATTCGGGCATTACATTCCCGCCAAAATATTTAAGACCAGAGTAGAGAAATTTTTCCTCTTTTTTGATGTGAAATTCGCGCTTTTTAAGAAAAAGATAGGAGAGACCGTCTACGGAATTGGCTGGCTGCCGCTTGGTGGTTACGTTAAAATTTCGGGAATGATAGACGAAAGCATGGATAAGGAGCAAATGGCGCAACCTCCGCAACCATGGGAATTTAGAAGTAAACCGGCCTGGCAGAGGCTAATTATTATGCTAGGTGGCGTTACGGTAAACCTGGTGCTGGGTTTCCTTATTTTTATGATGATCCTTTTTGTTTGGGGAACTGTTTATGTGGGGCCCGAGCAAATGCCAAAAGGTTTTGCAGTGGCCGATGAATTTAAGGAATTCGGTTTCCAGGATGGGGACAGGATATTAGAAGTTAATGGAAAGGATTTTGAGAACAGCCTGGATATTAACAGGCACCTGTTTATGAGGGACGTCAATTCCATAACAGTGCTTCATCAAAACGGGGAAGAGGAAACTATTTCCCTTCCGGAAGAAATTGGCACCACCATGTTCCAGAGTGGGGTGCTCCAGCCATTTGTGCCAATTCAACGGCCTGTATTGGATACTGTTGTAGCTGAAAGGGCAGCTGGTTTGGCCGGGCTGAAAAAAGGCGACAGCATTATTTCGATTAATAAACAGGAAATTGGCTATTGGCATGAAATATCTCCTATAACACAGGAGAATAAGAACAAAGAAATTGAAATTGTTTACGAAAGGGATGGCGAAATTAAAGGTACCATGGTCACTCCCGATGAAGAAGGTTTGCTTGGCGTGCGCCAGAAACGCAGCTTTGAAGTCGCAAAACGGGAATACAGTTTAGCCGAAAGTATTTCTGAAGGTTTTGAAGATGGATACTGGACCCTGCGTGATTACGTGTATCAGTTTAAATATGTTTTTACCAAGAAAGGAGCTTCACAATTAGGCGGATTTGGAGCTATTGGCGGCCTTTTTCCCGATACCTGGGACTGGCAGGGCTTTTGGCATACCACGGCTTTAATATCCATAATCCTGGCTTTTATGAATATTCTTCCGATCCCGGCCCTGGATGGAGGGCATGTGACTTTCCTGCTGTATGAGATCGTTACCGGGAGAAAACCAAACGACAAATTTATGGAAGTAGCACAACTTGTTGGATTTGTGCTTATCCTTGGTCTTGTGCTCTATGCCAACGGGAACGATATCTATAAATGGCTTTTTGAATAATTTTAATTAAACAATATACTGAAGCCGATAATGTGAATTTTCGGCTTTTCTTTTTTAAGAAGTTACTATGTTTAGATTTGGTAATTTTAAGCGTGCAAAAATCATAATTATGAAGCGTTTCCTTCTATGCCTTTTCCTACTAATTTCCCTGCAGGGTTTTTCCCAGATTTATGATCCCGTGGACTGGTCCCCTTCCGTGGAAAAAGTTTCAGGGGCTGAAAATGAATATATTCTTGTCTTTTCTGCGGAAATTGAGCAGGGATGGCACCTTTATGCGCAAAATGTGCCTGACGGAGGCCCAATTCCCACTACCTTTTCTTTTCCTGAAAGTGAAGCCTATGAAATCGTTGGAAGCACTGAAGAGGAAGAAGGACAAACGGTAGATGATCCCGTTTTTGAAATGAGGATTAAGTATTTTGAAGATCATGCTGCTTTCCGGCAGCGTATAAAATTGCTAAAGGAATCTGCTGTAGTAGAGGCTTCGGTAGAATTTATGGTTTGTGATGACGAGCGTTGCCTTCCGCCCGAGTTAGAAGAATTTAGCATTAATATTCCGGCGGGCTCGGGAATAGCAGCTTCTACAAATCCCAGTATTTTTAATTCTACTGCTGCTGAAGTTACAAATGAAGAAGCAGAAATTTCAAACAAAGTTGAAACCGGTTTTATTGCTGATAATGAAGGAGAAAAAGGGCTGTGGGGAATTTTTCTGGTAGCTTTTCTTTCAGGTTTCGCAGCCCTGCTTACGCCTTGCGTTTTTCCTATGATCCCCATGACGGTGAGTTATTTTACCAAACAAAGCAAGAACAGGGCGAAGGGAATCCGTAATGCTGTTATTTACGGGATTTCCATTGTGGTAATTTATGTTTTACTCGGGTCGGCTGTTACCGCTATTTTTGGCGCCGATTCGCTTAATGCCCTTGCTACAAACGTATGGTTCAATATGGCATTTTTCATTATTCTGGTGGTATTTGCCATTTCTTTTTTTGGCGCTTTCGATATTATGCTGCCCAATTCCTGGGCAAATAAAGTAGATTCACAGGCAGACCGTGGCGGGATAATTGGCATTTTCTTTATGGCACTTGCCCTGGCAATCGTCTCCTTTTCCTGTACAGGCCCCATTGTGGGGACGTTACTTGTACAGGCGGCTTCTACCGGTGGGCTCGCTCCCATTGTAGGAATGTTGGGCTTTTCTTTGGCAATAGCTTTACCATTTGCCCTTTTTGCCGCTTTTCCCGGCTGGTTAAACAGCCTTCCGCGCAGTGGCGGCTGGCTGAATACCGTAAAAGTATTTTTAGGGTTTCTGGAACTGGCCCTGGCCTTTAAATTCCTTTCGCAGGCAGATCTTGTGCTTCAATTGCACCTTTTGGAACGTGAAGTTTTTATAGCGATCTGGATTGCCATTTTCGGGGCGCTTGCTTTTTATTTATTCGGAAAAATTCGCCTGCCGCACGATTCTCCTTTGGAAAATATTTCGGTTGGCCGAATGCTGATGGGGCTTTTAGTGCTTAGTTTCACTATTTATCTTATTCCGGGGCTTTGGGGGGCGCCACTCAATTTGATCAGTGCTTTCCCGCCGCCGTTGGAATACAGCGAATCTCCTTATGGAGTAGGCTATAGCCGAAATTCGCCTGCAGCAAATTCTGGTGCAGATGTAGAAATTCCCGAAGGCGCCCATTTGCTTCCGCCGCATGATATCCTTGCTTTTAATGATTATGAAAAAGGAATGGCTTACGCAAAAAAAGTCAACAAACCGGTTATGCTGGATTTTACCGGATGGGCTTGTGTAAACTGCCGGAAGATGGAGCAAAATGTATGGCCGAAACCACGAATTTTGAGTAAGTTAAAAAACGAAGTGGTGCTTATCTCGCTTTATGTAGATGATAAAAGGAATTTGCCTGAGGAAGAGGCTTATACTTCAGAAGTTACCGGAAATAAGGTAAATACAGTTGGAAAGAAATGGAGCGAACTTCAGATTAAAGAATACGGTGCAAATGCGCAGCCTTTTTACGTTTTGCTAAACCACGAAGGGGAAAAACTGAATGAACCCGCCGCCTATACGCCAGATGTTGAAGAATACAACCAATGGCTGCAGGAAGGGATTGCAGTCTTTGAAGATTAGCAACAGAAGCTTACTCCTGTTCGAATTAGATATTATAAAATCGGAGAGCGTTTTCGTAAAATATAGCTTCTTTTTCTGATTTGCTGAATATGGAAGTGTAATCTGCTAAAAGCGCTGTCACGGCATCATAATCCCCGGCAAGATTACAAACAGGCCAGTCAGATCCAAAAAATACTCTTTCTGTTCCAAAGAAGGTAAAAACCGTATCGAGATAAGGCTTAAAATTTTCAGGTTTCCAACTATTCCAATCTGCTTCGGTTATCAATCCTGATAGTTTACAGTGCAGGTTAGGAAATTCTGCAAGCCGTTCTATATTTTTCTTCCATTCCTGAAATTTGATATTTTGGATATCTGGTTTTCCCAGGTGGTCCAGAACAAAAGGCTGCCCAGGAAAATCCTCAACCAGATGGATCACCGAATTCAGCTGGCGATGATCTACCAGAATATCGTAAGTAAGTTCGTAGGCCTGTAGTTTAGAAATTCCGCTTAAAAAAGTTTTATTCAGGCAAAAATCATTTTCTTTATCCTGCAGTACGTATCTTACTCCTTTTAAATAAGGGTTTGAGCTGAATTTTTCCAGTTTTTCAGCCACATCTTCCGCAGTTAAATCTACCCAGCCAACAACTCCTTTTATTATATCATGTTCTTCTGCCAGTTTGAGGAGGAATTCTGTTTCTTCTTCGGACTCCGCTGCCTGTACGGCCATGCATCCCTGTACCTCCTGGTCCTGGACCGCTTGCAGGTAATCTTCAGGAGAAAAATTTCTTTTTATGGCCTCCATATTTTCGTCAATCCATATATCCCTTTGCGGATTATAATTCCAGAAATGTACATGGGCATCAAAAATCATGAGCTATATTTTTTATATTTCTTCAGAAGCGCCGGGCCGGCATGAGCTGCTTACGTTTTCAGACGATAAGTTAATATACGAAGAATGAATGATCCGGCTTTAAAATTTGAAAAAATTCCAAAGCCGGATCATTAAGCTTCTGCTGCTGTATTTAATTAAGGTTGTAGCAGCAGTATTTTCTATTGTACTTCTACTGTAACTTCATCTTCAATATTACGCGAAGAATTTCCAATTTTGAAGGTGTACGTTCCCGGTTCCACCGTCCAGCTTTTGCCGTCCACATCATAATAAGCCAGTTCTTTAACCGGAACATCAATAGTAACTGTTTTTGATCCTCCGCCGGGAACCATTACTTTTTGAAAGCCTTTCAGCTCTTTGGCCGCACGTTCTATTTTAGAATCATCTTTAGAAACATAAACCTGTACCACTTCTTTACCGTCCATTTCCCCTGTGTTTTCGACATCTACAGAAAGGCTAATGCTGGCCTCTTCAGCATAAGCTTCCTGCTGGTCTGCCCTGGCATTGGTAATACTGAAATTAGTATAGGAAAGTCCGTATCCAAAAGGATATAGCGGTTCTATGTTTTTAGTATCGAACCAGCGGTATCCAACCAAAATCCCCTCATCATAAGAAACAGTCTGGTCTCCCGGGAAGCTGTTCGTGGCATGGGCAGGAGAATCTTTAAGCTCTTTAGGCATCGTCCAGGGAAGTTTTCCGGAGGGATTAACATCTCCTATTAGAACATCTGCAAGGGCGTTGCCACCTTCAGAACCATTAAACCAACTCCACACCAAAGTTGAAGTTTTCTGGTTAATTTTTTCAATATTGAAGGGCGCCCCGGCGATCATCACTATAATGGTATTTGGATTGGCTTCCAATACTTTTTCTATTAGTTTTTCCTGGCCAAAAGGCAGGTCCAGGGAAGCCCTGTCTGATGCTTCGGTTTCGTAATCTCTATTGGAACCAGCAAAGAAAATGGCCGCATCGGCATTTTTAGCGGCATTTACAGCTTCTTTCACCATTTGTGGATCGAGTTCGTTAATAGTTACCGGGCCGTCCAGGGTAACATCGCCAAATTTCCCTTTTTCACTCTTGGAAAACCGCTCCTGATAACCTTGCGCATAGGTAATCTCCACAGATTCCGGCAACCTGTTTTTAAGGCCTTCCAGTGGGGTAACTTCACGCCGGGTTTTTACTCCCGCGCCAAAACCGCCCAAAGCATTTTTCTTTGTAGCGTTGGCACCAATTACCGCTAAAGTTTTTATACTGTCAGTTTTAAGCGGTAGCATATTTTTATCGTTTTTGAGCAACACCACAGATTCTGAAGCAATGTTATAGGCATCTTTAAAATGCGCTTCTGTAGCCAAACTTCCGCCCTTCCTACCATTATCTGTAACGCTGTTTAAGGAGTACATTACCCGCAATACGCGTTTTACATGTTCGTCTACTTCGGCTTCTGAAATTTTTCCTGCTTTAACTGAATCAATTAATGGTTGCGCGAGGTAGAATTCATCAAAAGGTTTTGGGGTTCCCATTTCCACGTCCAGTCCGCTTTTAAGGGATTCAACTGTACTATGTACCGCTGCCCAGTCTGAAATTACAATACCCTTAAAGCCCCATTCTCCTTTTAGTATTTCGTTGAGCATATAATCGTTTTCACAAAGAAATTCTCCACGGAATTTGTTGTAGGCGCCCATCATACTGTAGGCATTGGCTTCTTCAACAGTAGCTTTGAACGCAGGCAGGTAAATTTCCCTTAAGGCGCGTTCATCTATTTTCACATTTACATAATCCCGATGCGTTTCCTGGTTGTTGGCAGCGAAATGCTTTACACAGGCAGCAACATCATTATCCTGAACCCCAACCACAAATGGCACCGCCAGCCGCTTATTTAGAAATGGGTCTTCAGTAAAATATTCGTAGGTTCTTCCTCCAAGTGGGGTCCTGATGATATTAATGGCGGGAGATAGCAACACATCTTTGTCCCGTGCGCGTGCTTCAGAACCCACACTGTTTCCAAAAGTGTAAGCCAGCTCCGGATTCCACGTGGCAGATAAGCCTGCGCCGGCGGGATAATAAGTAGCGTAATCCTCGTCCCCTCCCACAGGCGTCCAGGAATCTTTTGAAATTTCTTCACGTACCCCCAATGGGCCATCAGTCATTTTTAGTTCCGGAATACCCAAACGCTCAACTGCAGCGGTAGCGAACATGGTGCTCCCGTGAAGCATGCCTGTTTTTTCTTCGAGGCTCATTTGAGCAACAAGGCTATCGATTTTAGCGTCATAATCCTGGGTCACCGGATTTCCTTTAAAGATGGAATTTTCTTCAGAATCCCTGCTGGCTTCAGCCGTTTTTGTTTCTTCTTTACAAGCTGAAAATGCGATAAGGCTTACCGCGGCTAATAAAGACATCATTCTATTTTTCATGGTATTCTACTTGTTTTTGATAATTCTAGTATTATTTCTGTAATTCTATTTTAAAACTTGTTTTTCCGCTTAGCGGATTTTGATTCAACTCAAAATTGTTTCCTTTTCTGCTGAGTTTAACGGTTTGTAAAGCCTCACCTTCCGGAAGAAAAACTTGCCCGCTGACAGAATTTGTGCCTTCCGCGGCATAAACTTTTAGATCGAGCTTACTCCAGTCCATATCCTGGGTGGATTGCGCCAGTTTTATATGCGGAATAACAGTACCATTTTTAACAAGGGCGATAATTGGAATTTCTCCGGATTCAATGGTATGCCAGCCGCTTTCGTAAACTTTGCCTGTCTGGTAATCTATCCACTGGCCTTCCGGAAGGTAAACATCTCTTTTGGTTACCTCTTCAAAAAGTGGCGCTACTAAAATGCTTGAACCTAATAAATATTCATCATCAATCAGCCAGGAACCGGCATCATTAGGAAATTCAACAAAAAGGGCGCGCATCATGGGCAGGCCTTTTTCTGAACTTTCTTTTGCCTGGGCATAGATGTAAGGCATGAGCTGATAACGCATATTATCGGCATTCCTGAAGTCTTTCAGGAAGCTGTCACTGTATTCCCATGGCTCTGTTGGCGGTGCGCCGTGGCTTCTCACATGGGAAGAAAGCATACCGAAGGGTGTCCACCTGCGATAAAGATCTTCTGGTGCTTTGGTTACAAAACCTCCTACATCGTGGCTCCAGAAGCTAAAGCCGCTTATTCCTAAAGACAATCCTCCTCTTAAAGTGGCTGCCATGGCAGAGTTAGTGGTCGCTGCGTCGCCACCCCAGTGCAGCGGATAACGCTGACTGCCGGCCCAGGTGCTCCTGGCCCAGATAAGGGTGTAACCCTTTTCCTGTTCGGTAATTTCGGCAACCGCTTTGTTATACCGTAGCGGGTAAAGATTATGTTCATAAAATCCGGTGCGGCCGGAATGGTAAATTCCGTTGGCAGGGGCAGCTTCCCCAAAATCTACTTTAAAAACACTTACCCCAAGGTCAAAGAGATTTTTCAGTTTGTTCTGGTACCAGGTAACGGTCTCGGGATTTGAAAAATCCAGCACGGCATCTTCGTAAGGGATATTGCCTTTCCGGTCTTTTACCGCGAGGCCGTTTTCAACAATTTCATCAAAAAGGGTGTTTTTAGGAGTAAAATATGGCAGTTGCCACAGGCTTACATGAAATCCCTGGTCTTTCATATCTGAAAGCATATCTTCGGGATCATCAAAACGATCTGCGGCAAATTCATAATTATTTCTCCAATCCACATCAAACCAGCCGGTATCAAAATGGATCACATCACTTGGGATTTTATATTTTCTAAGATTGTTGGCTACTTCACGGCCTTCTTTTTCAGAAAAATAAGTGATTCGGCTCATCCAGAACCCGAAAGACCAAAGTGGCGGCATGGCGGCTTTTCCTGTGAGGTTGGTATATTCATCTAAGATATCTTTTGGCTCTCCGATGAAAATGAAAAGATCGGCAACATCATCACCCAGCATCAATTTGTTGGCACCGCTAAAGTATTTCCCGAAATCGACACTAATAGGAGAGGAGGTATGCATAAAAACACCGTACCCGCGGCTGCTCATATAGAACGGAATGGGTTTATACATGGTTTCATTCTGCACGCCGTTGGCATCATCTGTCCAGAGTATCACTTTTTGGCCTCTTTTGTTGAACTGCGTAAAAGACTCCCCGCAACCAAAGATTTTTTCTCCCGGCTCGAGAGTGAAAACGGGTGCCATACTTCTGGAGTAATCGCTGTTTCTGCGCACGTACGAAAAGGGCAAAACAGGAGTGTAGGTATTGGAAACATCAGAACTATGTAAAGTGCTGGTCAATAATTTCCCGTTTTCATCAAAGATCTTCACATGCCATGGCTTGGTCTGAATTTCTACAGAACCATGGGCGCTGGTAAATTTATAGCCGCCATCAATTTTTGAAGATTCCCATGCTTCAGGGTGGCTGGGTGCCGTGCCATCAACAAGCATTAATGATTCTTCCTGGCCATGAAACTGCGGCCCGGAAGCCATTTTTATGCGGACAGTCCTGTCTGAAACAAACTGGATTTTAAAAGGCAGTTCCGGCGAAGCTTCGTATTCGGTAGTTGGGAACTCATTGGCTTCCACGGGCACCGGCCGCATCAGCATGTTATTGAAGGCCTGGTTAGTTTCGTAATTATTGCGCAGGTATTTTATAGTTCCTTTTCCAGTGGCAGGATCAAATTCCGTAAGCTCATCTGCAAAATAAAAAGTATTGGAATAATCTTCAAAATCCTCACTCATATCTGGCGGGGCATTCAGGATATCAGCGTTCTGATCCTGGGCATTTAGGTTCGTAAATGCCGACATTCCCATTATGATACTCGTAATACCGGCAATATACTTATCTCTGAAAAAGAAATATCTCTTCATATTATAAAATTAATTAAGCTGTTGTGCTGGCCTTGTTTAATCCTCTGCAATTAAAACAGAGCTGAAAGATGTGAATTTAAGAGGATAACCCCTTCCTTTTTACTAGATTATTATATTTATGTGGTTTTATTTATGAACTTCCAATTTTATTCAAATATAAGAAGAGGAGGCAGCATGTAATAAATCTTTTTTGGCAATTTATAATACTATTTTCGCCTTGAATTAAATTTTGGAGGGGTGATATCTAAAAAATAAAAATTGCTTCAATAGTTTATTTGCTCTATATTTAATCTAGGGTATTATTCCAAAGAAGGATGATGAGATGGTGGAAAAAATTGTCAAGCAGTATAGCAGCCGGAATACTACAAAAACCATGTTGGCTGGTGTTATTGTAATTTCAATATAATAGGTCGAACATGAAACTTAGTCGCTATATTTTAGGAGGGGCAGCAGTGGGTGGTTTAATTACTGCAGGCTTGCTACGTAGGCAAAAACAACATCTTGAACTGCAGGGCAGGGTGGTATTGGTAACAGGGGCAACCCGGGGTTTGGGTTTGGTTATGGCCCGGCAGCTCGCAAGTAAAGGAGCACGGGTGGCTATTTGTGGACGGGATGATGATGAATTGAAAGAGGCCTCCAAACAATTGTCTCAATTAACTCCGGATTTCCTTAGTATAAAGTGTGACATAACCCATAAGAAGGAGGTACATGATCTCATTGCCTCTATTCGCCAAAAATGGGGAGAGGTGGAAATCCTCATCAACAATGCCGGCATTATTCAGGTAGGGCCAATGGAAAATATGAGGGAAAAGGATTATCAGCAGGCTCTTAAAGTACATTTTTGGGGTCCTTTTAACCTGGTTCAGGAAGTTTTGCCCGCCATGAAGGCAAAAAGGGCAGGCCGTATTGTAAATATTGCCTCTATTAATGGCAAAGTTAGTTTCCCGCATTTGTTGCCATACACGGTTAGTAAATTTGCCCTGGCGGGATTTTCAGAAGGCATTACTGCAGAACTTTCCCGTTATAATATACTGGTTACTTCAGTTTACCCTGGTTTAATGCAAACGGGAAGCCCAAGAAATATTGATGTTAAAGCTCAACATCATAAAGAATACGCGTGGTTTAAAATTTCCGATTCCATTCCCGGATTATCGATGAGTGCCGAAAAAGCAGCTGCCAAAATCATCAATGCAATGCAGTACGGCAGAAAAGTGCTGAATGTAGGTTTACCGGCCAAACTCGCCGTAGCTATTGAAGGTTTAGCTCCAGGATTAAATGGAAGTATCTTTGGCCTCGCCAATAAACTCCTGCCTGATCCAAAAGAAACTGGAGCAAAGGTTTATAAAGGGTATGAAAGTGAATCTGCTCTTACGCAATCTGCGCTCACTGAAAAGACAGAAGAAGCCGAGGAAAAAAACAATCAACTTTAAAAAAATCATAGATTATGCTGAAAATACTTTTGTGCAGCATAGCCGGCACCAGCTTTATGACCATTTATAGCTATAGGCAGGCAAAAAGACACCAGGAACAGTTTGAGGAACCGGTAATGCTGAGTAAGCTCGTCCACCGAATTGCCCCGGAAAAGATCTCTGCAAAAGCCTCCATCCCTGCAGGATGGCTTATACATTACAGCATAGGAGTGTCTTTTAATATGGTGTATGATCAAATTTGGAAAAATTCTTCTCTGAAGCCGGGCCTGGCAAGTGGATTTTTACTTGGCGTACCAAGCGGAATTATAGGTATGGCAGCATGGTTTACCGCGCTCCAACTTCATCCTGATCCTCCTCACACTCATCTAAGGAAGCACCTGGAGCAACTATTTATTGCCCATATCATCTTTGGAATCTCTTCAGGGCTTTGTTACCGGTTGCTGGAAAAAAATAATTTGCACTAACAGCTTTTCAACTACCTATTTCACTATAGTTGCATCCGAGCAAAAATAAAAAAGCCCAACATCTCTGTCAGGCTTCATTTTGCTCCCCCTCTTGGGCTCGAACCAAGGACCCTTTGATTAACAGTCAAATGCTCTAACCAACTGAGCTAAGGAGGAATTTCAGTATGTCTTTAGTGTCATTTTAAAAGGTCACTAATACCCTTTTTATTTTTGCTCCTCCTCTTGGGCTTCCCTCGACTCCGTTTCACTCGCTCGGGACAGGCTTCTCGCCCAATGGATTTTGCCTTAAACTTATTGCTCCTCCTCTTGGGCTCGAACCAAGGACCCTCTGATTAACAGTCAGATGCTCTAACCAACTGAGCTAAGGAGGAATTTTGCAATCAATTTTGCGGATGCAAATATAAAGTAATTTTTAAATTCATACTAAAAATTCTGAATAAATATTCCTGATTTTACTTCTCTGCCAAAAGAGGGCAAAATTTAAAAGAAGAACCTGTTATACCTTCTTAAAAGTCAATGTCTTATATTTTTCCTGTCAAAATTAAGATTTTCATTTTTTATCAGGCAAAAAAATATTAGATTCATAAAAAATTTCAACATGGAAAGTACTCACACCAATGTAAGTATAGAAGCTGTAAAAGGCGGAATAACACAGCAACCCGATGTGGAAGCCATTGTAAATGCTGCTAATGCCGAATTAACAACCGGGGGAGGTGTGGCAGGAGCTATCCATCATGCAGCTGGCCCAGAGCTTTATAAAGAGTGCCAGGATTTTGCGCCCATACGTCCTGGAGAAGCTGTTATTACCAGGGCATATAAATTACCGAATAAGTATGTGATCCATTGCCTTGGCCCGATGTATGAAAGAAAAAAAAATTACGAAGACCTACTCGCCAATTGTTATAAGAATGCTCTTAAGCTTGCTGAAGAGAATAAAATTAAATCCATTGCTTTTCCCGCAATTTCAACGGGAGTTTTTGGCTACCCTATGGAAGAAGCCACTGAAGTTGCCGTAAAAACAATTTTAGGGGAAGTTTCAAAGTTAAAGCACCTAGAAAAGATTAAATTTGTCCTGTTCACGCAGGCAGACCTGGAAATTTACCAGAGAAAGCTTGAAGAACTTTATTAAGTTCAAATCCAAGGCAAATTTATTATGTTCAATTTTACCGCTACTTATACAGACCAGTATCAGCTGGCCATGGCACAGGTTTATTTTGAAAAAGGCCATAAAGATCAAAAGGCTGTATTTGAATATTTTTTCAGAAAAATTCCCTTCAACGGGGGGTATGCCGTCTTCTCAGGATTGGAAGACCTGCTTGAAATCATTGAAAACTTCAGGTTTGATAAGTCAGAAATTGAATATTTAAGAACAAAGGGCTTCAGGGAAAACTTTCTTAACTACCTTAAAAATTTCAGGTTTACAGGTAATATAATTTCAGTAAAAGAAGGAGATGTTGTTTTTCCAACCAGGCCGGTTTTGCAGATAGAAGCCAGTATTATTGAAGCACAGCTTATTGAAACCATTCTGCTAAATCTTCTCAATTTTCAAACCCTTATCGCAACAAAAGCCAGCAGGACCAGGCTGGTGGCGGGAGATAAAATGTTGCTGGATTTTGGATTAAGAAGGTCTCAGGGCCCGGGCGGCTATTATGCCACCCGTGCAGCAGTTACAGGTGGCTTTGACGGTACCAGCAATGTAATTGCAGGCAGGGAGATGGATATTCCTGTTTCAGGGACAATGGCGCATTCTTTTGTACAGAGTTACGATGATGAACTTGAAGCCTTCAGGGATTTTGCTGAAGGGCGGCCGGAAAACTGTGTGCTTCTCGTGGATACCTATAACACTTTAAAAAGTGGTATTCCCAATGCTGTAACAGTGGCAAAAGAAATGGAGGAGAGAGGGCAGAAACTTTTAGCAGTACGGCTGGATAGCGGAGACCTGGCATATTTCGCAAAAGAAAGCCGCAAACTTCTTGATGCTGCGGGCCTTGAATATGTAAAGATCGCAGCTTCCAATCAACTTGATGAATTTGTAATAAAAAGCCTTCTGGAGCAGCAGGCGCCTATAGATATTTTCGGAGTAGGGACAAATCTTGTTACGGGTAATCCTGATGCCGCACTGGACGGGGTTTATAAATTGGTTTATTCCGCAGGGAAACCCAGGATAAAGATTTCAGAGAGCCTTTCCAAGGTTACCCTTCCGCATAAAAAACAGGTTTTCAGGATAAAAAATAAAGAAGGGAAGTGCATTGGTGCCGATGTTATTGGTCTTGCGGAAGAAACGCGTATAGAAGAAATGTATCATCCTTTTGAGCCTTATAAATCACTTAATATTGAAGAGTATGAGCAGGAGCCGCTACTGGAGAAGGTGATGGATAATGGAAAAAGCCTGTTGAATAAGCGTACGCTGAAGGAAATTGCGGAGTACAGCCTTTCACGGGTTGCAGAATTGCCTATTGAATATAAGCGTTTCAATAATCCACATATTTACAAGGTGGGCTTGAGCGCCCGCTTAAAAGAGGAACGGGATAAATTGATTAAGGAATATAAAAGCAAAACATGAAGGCACTACTTATTATAGATGTTCAGAACGATTTTATGCCGGGTGGAGCTTTGGCTGTTCCGGAGGGCGATAAAATAGTGCCTATAATTAACAGGCTTCAGGAAAAATTTGACCTCGTTATAGCCACACAGGACTGGCACCCAAAAGAACATGCCAGTTTTGCAAAAAGCCATCCCGGAAAAAAGGAATTTGAAAAAATAGATCTGGACGGAATAGAACAAATTTTGTGGCCGGAGCATTGTGTGCAAAATTCTGAAGGCGCTGCTTTTCACAAAAACCTGAAAACTTCAAAAATAGAAGCAATATTCAGAAAAGGGACAAACCCAGGAATTGATAGTTACAGTGGTTTTTATGACAATGCGCATTTAAAATCTACCGGTCTGTCAGGATATCTAAAGGAAAAAGGTGTTAAGGAAATTTATTTCTGCGGACTCGCGGCTGAATTTTGTGTTTTCTTTTCGGTTAAAGATGCTCTAAAAGAGGGATTTTCAGCGACATTAATTGAAGATGCCACAAGGGCGCTCGATAACGCTGAATTTGAAGAAGCTAAGCAAGAAATTATCGAGAATGGAGGAAAAATAGTGGATTCTGAAACGATAGCGTTTTAAAAATTCAGATAGTATACATAACCAATATTCAGCCAGAAAACCCAGTCTTTAGCTTTGTTCTGGGGAGCATCGATATTTAACCCGTCCAACCAATCACTGTTGTAATAGTTCCACCGGCTTTCAATCATAACATCTCCGCTTCGCCCAATCTTATAGCGTGCACCCATGCTTCCCACGACCGCAAAAGTACTCCCAGATTCCAGATTTATGCCGTCAACAAATGTGGGGAAAACATTCGAAGGGTCATCTAAAGAGCCAAGATCTGAGTAAGCGAAAGGACTAAAATACACATAATGAACCCCCAGACTTAGAAACGGGGAAAAAATATAGCCATAATTAGTAAAGTCCTTGATATTTAAAAAATGATATTCCAGAGAACTCCCTATCTCAAAGGTCTCGGTGGAGCCATGCATGGCCCTTAAAAGCTGGCCTCCCACTGTATTTTTAGATGCGACCGGCCCCCTGTGTTCCAGGTTAGATCTAAAATAGTCAATCTCATTACGTATCCTGAAGTGATTATTAAAGAAGCGGTTGCGGGTGTAACAGCTACATTCAGCATCAAAGGCAAAATTGATATAGTGAATTAGCCCTACGCCTAGTCCCGAATTGTTAACATTCGTATTCAGATTCCATCGCTCTCCATAATCGGTATAAAAAGAAGCCGGTCCTGCGAGTGCTCCAATTTCATGAGAAAGTCCGAATTGCGCGTAACAACTTTTACCCAAAAAAAAAGTAAAAAATAATAAGAAGTAAGCAGTTCGGGGCATTGAGACTGGTTATGAGACAGTAGCAAATATATAAAAAGAACTTTAACAATAGTGAATTTGAAGATGAAGGCTCCAAAGCCTTCAAAAAGGCGCTGTTAATATTATATCAAAAAATAAAAATCATCGGCTATCTTTTACAGAACTTCTATATTTGCACCGCAGAAAAGCAATATTTTTTAATAAACTTTATTAGCACCACATTGTATGGAACAAAATGTAAAAGAGTTCTTAGATAAGGTATCAAAAAGAAATCAGAACGAGCCGGAATTTATGCAGGCTGTTCATGAGGTTGCAGAAACTATAATTCCCTTTATAGAAAAAAATAAAAAATATCAGAATGTCAAGCTTCTTGAACGTATGGTAGAGCCAGAGCGTGTAGTAATGTTCAGGGTTTCCTGGCTTGATGACGAAGGAAACATTCAGGTAAACCGAGGGTTCAGGATTCAGATGAATTCTGCAATTGGGCCGTACAAAGGAGGTTTGAGATTTCACCCATCGGTAAACCTTAGTATCCTGAAATTCCTCGCTTTTGAGCAGGTGTTTAAAAACTCCCTTACCACTTTGCCAATGGGCGGAGGTAAAGGAGGATCAGATTTCGATCCAAAAGGAAAATCAGACAATGAGGTAATGCGCTTTTGCCAGAGCTTTATGACAGAGCTGGCTAAACATATTGGAGCAGATACCGATGTTCCTGCCGGTGATATTGGGGTGGGTAGCCGCGAGATTGGTTATCTTTTTGGCCAGTATAAAAGATTGCGAAACGAATTTACCGGAATTCTTACCGGGAAAGGAATTTCCTATGGCGGTTCCTTAATTCGTCCTGAAGCCACTGGTTACGGTAACGTCTATTTCACACAAAACATGCTTTCCAGGAGAGGAGAAAAACTGGAAGGTAAAACAGTAATCATTTCCGGATCAGGAAACGTAGCCCAGTTTGCGGCTGAAAAAGCCATTCAGTTAGGCGCAAAAGTGCTTACCATGTCCGATTCCGGAGGTTATGTTTATGATGAAAAAGGAATTGACGCAGATAAACTGGATTTTATCATGAAGCTTAAGAACGAGCGGCGCGGTAGAATCAGCGAATATGTAGAAGAATACCCAGATGCCAAATATTACGACGGGGAGACCCCATGGGGCGTAAAATGCGATATTGCACTTCCCTGCGCTACCCAAAATGAGCTGCAGGAAGAGGATGCTAAAAAACTGGTTGAGAATGGATGTATGTGTGTTGGGGAAGGTGCCAATATGCCTTGTACCCCGGAAGCTGTAGAAGTATTCCAGGAGGCGAAAATCCTATTTTCGCCAGGTAAAGCTTCAAACGCGGGTGGTGTGGCTACTTCAGGATTGGAGATGTCGCAAAACTCCTTGCGTTATTCCTGGACTTCAGAAGAAGTAGACAAGAAGCTTCACGAAATCATGAACAGTATCCATTCTAAGTGTGTGGAATACGGAACATATGAAGACGGATATGTAGATTATGTAAAAGGAGCTAACATTGCAGGTTTCGTAAAAGTTGCCGATGCCATGCTGGCCCAGGGTGTTGTGTAAATACCCATGTATAAAAGCAGATTTAAGCCGCTCCTTTTTGGGCGGCTTTTTTAATATCTTTGAATTCCAAATTTCTTCCTGATGCTTGTTAACACAGAAGCCATAATATTAAGTGCGCTTAAATATGGCGAGGCAGATCTTATTGTGAGGGCTTACACACTCGAGAGCGGCGTGAAAACATATATGCTGCGCGGGATATTAAAATCAAAAAAAGGGAAATTTAAGGCATCGCTTTTTCAGCTTTTGACTCAGCTGGAAGTCGTCGCCAGTCATAAAGACAAAGGCACACTGGAATATTTAAAGGAAGCCAAAGTTTTGCATACCTACCAGTCGTTGCATACTAATGTGCTAAAAAGCTCTATGGTGATGTTTTTGGCTGAAGTTCTGAAAAATGCCATTAAGGAAGAAGAACCCAATCCTGCTTTGTTTCAATATCTTAAGTTTAGTCTTAACTGGCTGGACCTTCATGATTCCATTGCTAATTTTCATTTATTATTTCTGTTGAAGTTTACACGTTATTTGGGATTTCAGCCAGATGATTCCCAGGCTGATTTGCCTTTTTTTAACTTGCTGGATGGGGTTTTTCAGGATATTAATACCAATGAGTATTGCGTGGAAGGAGCGAATGTGGTTCTTTTAAGGCAGTTCCTTTCCGCCGATTTTGATACTTCTCAAAACATAAAACTCAATCAACACAGCCGCACGGCATTTTTAAATATGCTCCTGCTTTATTACGAGCTGCATATTGAAGGTTTCAGGAAGCCAAAGTCCCTTGCCGTATTAAATGAAATCTTTAATTAATAAATTCAGCATGATGCTGGACCTAAAATAGGCAAACATAGGCGGAATGGTTAAAACCTGTAACCATTCAGCTTAAAGCCTAAAATTTAAACAGATGAAAAGATACTACGGCATATTTGCCTTTTTTATAAGTCTTTTTTCGGTTGATGCCCAGGAAATTCAGGTTTTAGGGGAAGATTCCCGAAAGCCGCTGGGGAACGTGGCAATTTATAATGCTGAAAAAACCAAAACCAGCTTTACCAATTTTAAGGGTTTTGCAGATATTTCAAAGTTCTCAGAGAATGATATTATTATTCTTAAGCATGTTTCTCATGAAGAAAAAAGGATAAGCAAAGCTGAAATTTTGCGGAATAATAATGTGGTTTTTCTGCTATCGGGCCAAAATGAGCTTGAACAGGTGGTCCTTTCGGTTTCTAAATTTCAGATGAACAGGAGAAATATTCCGCAGAAAATAATTAGCGTTAGCCCGGAAGAGATCAAACTTTACAGTCCGCAAACTTCAGCCGATCTGCTCCAAAACACCGGTCAGGTATATGTTCAAAAAAGTCAGTTGGGCGGAGGAAGCCCCATGATTCGTGGTTTCGCCACCAACCGGCTGTTGATAACTGTTGATGGTGTACGTATGAATACGGCTATCTTCAGGAGCGGAAATCTTCAGAATGTAATTTCCATAGATCCGCTTGCTGTGGAAAAAGCTGAAATTCTTATTGGCCCCGGCTCTGTGGTCTACGGCAGTGATGCCATTGGCGGGGTAATGAATTTTTATACACTGGATCCTGAATTTTCGTTTTCAGAAGAAACCTTGGTTTCTGGAAATGCCTATGCCCGTTATGCCACAGCCAATACTGAAAAAACAATTCATGCCGATGTGAATATTGGGGGCAGGAAACTGGCTTTCCAAACATCTATTTCTTATTCAGATTTTGATGATTTAAAAATGGGAAAACACGGGCCTGATGAATATCTTCGGGAAGATTACGCTCTGAGGCGTAACGGGAAAGATGTCCAGGTAGAAAATGAAGATCCCAGGCTGCAAAAACCTACAGGTTACAACCAGATAAACCTTCTGGAAAAAATTAAATATATGCCCGGTGGCGACTGGGATTTTAATCTGGGGCTTATCTTTTCCCAAACTTCAAATTATCCGCGGTACGACAGGTTGTATAGAAAAAGGGATGGCCAGCTGCGTGCTGCAGAATGGTACTATGGTCCGCAAACCTGGTTCCTCGGCGACTTCAAAATCAACAAAAAAGGGAGCGGGAAGTTTTATGATAAAGCGCAGTTTACAGGCGCTTATCAATTTTTTGCAGAGAGCCGGAACGATCGCGATTTTGGAGGAGAAATTTTATTTACTACTGAAGAAAACGTAGATGCCTATTCTCTTAACTTAGATTTTGAAAAGGCTTTTGCTGAAAGTAAATTTTTCTACGGACTGGAATATGTTCTGAATAACGTGAATTCTGAAGGAGAAAGCACCAATATTACTACTGGCGAAAATATGCCAACAGCATCCCGTTATCCTGATGGTTCTTCCTGGCAATCCCTTGCAGCCTATGGCAGTTATCAATGGGAAATAAACGAAGATTTGGTTTTTCAGTCAGGCTTGCGCTATAGCCATATTCTTCTTGATGCTGAATTTAATGACCGGTTTTATGATTTTCCGTTTGAAGAAGCAAATATCAGCACCGGCGCTTTAACCGGAAGTGCCGGGATTAACTGGAAACAGAACAATTATTTTAGATGGAGGTTAAATCTTTCCACAGCTTTTCGGGCTCCTAATATTGATGATATTGGTAAAATTTTTGATTCTGAGCCTGGTGCTGTGGTGGTGCCAAATCCAGATTTGGATTCTGAATATGCATATAATGCGGAACTGGGGCTGGAGTGGTCTCCTGCTGGAAATATTAATTTTCAGCTCACCGGTTTTTATTCTTTTCTTGATAATGCTATGGTGCGCCGGGATTTTTCTCTTAATGGAGAAACGGTGATTGACTACCAGGGAGAGCCAAGCCGGGTACAGGCCATAAAAAATGCCGCCAGCACCTATGTTTACGGGTTTGAAGGAGGAGTGCAGATTGATTTTTCTGTGGCTTTAAGGCTTACATCTCAAATAAGTATTATGGAGGGAAAGGAAAAGGAAGGGGAGGAGTATTTGCCTTTGCGTCATGCCGCCCCGCTATTTGGCAATATGCATCTCCTCTGGAACAAGGGTAAATTAAAACTGGATTTTTACGGGGAATATAACGGCCAGTTTAATTTTGAAGATTTGGCGCCATCAGAGCAGGATAAGCCTTATCTCTATGCGATAGATGAAGATGGGAACCCATATTCCCCCGCCTGGTATACCGTGAACCTGGCTGCACAATATAATCTGAACAAACATTGGAACGCCACTGCTGCTTTGGAAAATATTATCAATCAGCTTTACAGGACGTATTCTTCAGGAATTTCAGCGGCTGGAAGGAATTTCATCCTGGCGCTGAATTATAAATTTTAAAAACTGAAATATTTCCTTTTGGATTTATCTATTCACTGGCGACTAAAATTTCCTCCAGGGGAACATGAAACCAGCCTTCCGTAATTTCAATTTTGCCATTTGTTCCCTGTAGTGTTCCGGAGAATAGCCTGCTTATTTCATCTTCATTAATAGTGGAGAAAAGGATTTTCCAGTTGTATTTTTCGGGATCATGGGCTAAATGGTCGCCGTAGAGCGTATTCCCTTTGTAAAAGATAAAATCCATGTAAGTATCTGGGCCTATGGTATATTCTTTTTCCACCTCTATTTCTTCAGAAGTATAGAGGTTAAGCTGAAATTTTTCCGGAGAAGCATCATCATTTAAAATAGCGTTTATTGAAGTAGCATGAACAGGAATATCAGCTCCCCACAGTTCTAATGCTCCCGGCCTGTTTGCATCACCTTCAACATCTGAATATATGCTGCCGGATTCTTTTAATTCTATGATGCGGTATTCCTTTAATATTTTATTTTCCCTGAAGCGTAAAAAGTATTGATCTTCCAGAATTGAGATAGGCTCCAGCGGAGTATCTTCAGTGGTGCAACTGTAGAAAAGGAGCGCAATTAACGCTATGAGAAATGGAGATTTTTGGCTCATCTACCTGATTTTGGATTTGTTGATCACATAACATGGTAGGTTGAGCTGGTAAATTGGTAGGGCCTTTAACAAATTAAAAATAATCTGCACCAAAAACAACAAATATTTAGCTTTTATAAATTCGTATTATGGTTAAGGTGTTCATTCACTACGCATTCCTATTTTGTAAGAATTAAATGTCAGAATAAATGATGCTGGTGGAGATGAAAGATTTTGAAATGTAAAGAGCTGCCGAACGGCTTATTTTTCCGTTTTCATAGACTTCTCTTTTATTAAAAATGATTAATTTCGCACAACATTAGAAATTTCAAGAAAATGAGCAATAAGTTCCCTGAATATAAAGGACTTGACTTACCAAAAGTTGCAGAAGAGACGCTTAATTGGTGGAAGGAGAACAGGATTTTTGAAAAAAGCGTGGAAGCACGGGAAGGAGAGGAGCAATTCGTTTTTTTTGAAGGTCCGCCTTCAGCAAATGGCCTGCCTGGTATTCACCATGTAATGGCACGGGCTATCAAGGATATTTTTTGCCGTTATAAAACCCAGAAGGGATTTCAGGTAAAACGTAAAGCAGGCTGGGATACCCACGGCTTGCCAGTGGAGCTTGGTGTAGAGAAAGAACTGGGGATTACCAAGGAAGATATTGGAAATAAAATAAGTATAGAAGAATACAACCATGCCTGTAAAAACGCAGTAATGCGTTATACAGGGGTATGGAATGACCTTACCGAAAAAATGGGATATTGGGTAGATATGGGAGATCCATATATCACCTATAAATCCAAATATATGGAGACGGTTTGGTGGCTGCTTTCTGAAATTTATAAGAAAGAACTTATTTATAAAGGTTACACCATCCAGCCGTATTCGCCAAAAGCGGGAACGGGTTTAAGTTCCCATGAGCTTAACCAACCGGGATGTTATCAGGATGTTACAGATACCACGGTAACGGCAATGTTCAAAATAAGCGATTCTAAAGCTGCTCCTGTTGGGGAAGGTTTGGAGGGGGACTATTTTATTGCCTGGACCACCACTCCGTGGACTTTGCCTTCTAACACGGCGCTTACCGTGGGGCCAAAGATCGAATATGTTTCGGTTAAAACATTTAATCAATATACTTTCGAACCTATCACGATTGTGGTAGCCAAAGATCTGGCTGAGAAGCAGTTCGATAAAAAATTTAGAAAAGTTGAAAATGAGGAGGAGCTAAAGGATTATAAAGAAGGAGGTAAAATTCCTTATTTTATTGGGAAGAGTTATGTTGGGAAAGATCTGGTTGGAATACGCTATGAGCAGCTAATGCCTTACGCGCAGCCTTATAATAATCCTGAAAATGCCTTCCGCGTGATTGCCGGGGATTTTGTTACTACTGAAGATGGAACAGGGATTGTTCATACTTCCCCTACTTTTGGTGCAGATGATGCCCTTGTGGCAAAACAGGCGACTCCGGAAGTTCCGCCTTTGCTGGTAAAAGATGAAAATGACAATCTTGTTCCGCTGGTGGATCTGCAGGGGAAGTTTAGAAAAGAAATGGGCGAGTTCGCCGGGAAATATGTTAAGAATGAATATTATAATGATGATGAAGCCCCGGAGAAATCTGTAGATGTTGAAATCGCCATAAAGCTGAAGGAAGAAAACCGTGCTTTTAAAGTGGAGAAATACCTCCACAGTTACCCAAATTGCTGGAGAACTGATAAACCAATACTTTATTACCCGCTGGATTCATGGTTTATAAAAGTGACCGATGTTAAAGACAGGATGTATGATTTAAACCTTGGCATTAACTGGAAACCAAAAGCTACTGGTGAAGGCCGTTTTGGAAACTGGCTTGCCAATGCCAACGACTGGAATCTTTCCAGGAGCAGGTATTGGGGAATTCCGCTTCCTATCTGGAGAACTGAAGACGGGAAAGAAGAAAAAATGATTGGTTCCATTGCAGAACTTAAAGAAGAAATAACACGTGCGGTAGAGGCGGGCGTAATGGATAAAAATATCTTTGAAGCCTTTAAGGCGGGAGATATGAGTGACGAGAATTATGATAAGGTAGACCTCCATAAGAATGTTGTGGACGGGATAACCCTGGTTTCAGAAGGCGGAAAGCCAATGAAGAGGGAAGCAGATCTTATAGACGTTTGGTTTGACTCCGGTTCCATGCCTTATGCCCAATGGCATTATCCATTTGAAAATAAGGAAAAAGTAGAAGACACCTGGCGCAAGGCCGATTTTATAGCAGAAGGTGTGGATCAGACAAGAGGCTGGTTCTATACCCTGCATGCCATCGCTACCATGATCTTTGATGATGTGGCGTATAAGAATGTGGTTTCCAACGGACTTGTTCTGGACAAGAATGGCCAGAAAATGTCTAAACGTCTCGGTAATGCCGTAGATCCGTTTGAAACCCTTGCGGCTTTTGGTCCCGATGCCACCCGTTGGTATATGATTTCCAATGCCAACCCTTGGGATAATCTTAAGTTTGATATTGAAGGAATAGGAGAGGTGCAACGAAAATTCTTCGGCACACTTTACAATACCTATTCGTTTTTTACTTTGTATGCGAATATTGATAATTTCACTTATGCTGAAGAGGATATTCCACTGAACGATCGTCCTGAAATTGACCGCTGGATCCTTTCAGAAATGCATAGCCTTATTGCCAAAGTAGATAAGTTTTATGCCGATTACGAGCCTACAAAGGCCACAAGGGCGATATCAGATTTTGTCCAGGAGAATCTTAGTAACTGGTTTGTTCGCCTTAGCCGCAGAAGGTTCTGGAAAGGAGACTATGGGCATGATAAAATTTCAGCTTATCAAACTTTATATACCTGCCTGGAAACAGTGGCAAAATTGGGCGCTCCGGTAGCCCCCTTTTATATGGAGCGGTTGTACAGGGATTTAAAAAGTATAACAGATGATAATAATTTTGAATTAACATCCGTTCATACTGCATATTTTCCTAAATTTATTGAAACTTTTGTTAATAAAAAGTTAGAAGGTCAGATGGAGAAAGCACAAAGAATATCATCGCTGGTGCTTTCCCTCAGGAAAAAGGAAATGATTAAGGTGCGGCAGCCTTTACAACGTATAATGATTCCGGTGCTGTCTCAGGAACAGGGGGAAGAGATCATGGCTGTCCAGGAACTTATAAAAAGTGAAGTAAACGTTAAAGAAATTGAACTTATAGATGATGCTTCAGGAATACTTGTGAAGCAGGTAAAACCAAATTTCAGAGTTCTTGGCCCAAGATTTGGAAAGGATATGAAACTGGTTGTCAATAAGATAAGCGAATTCACTGAGGAGGACATCGCCCAAATAGAGCAGCAAGGCAGCATAGAGGTTGCTATTAATGAAAAAATGATTACTTTGGCGGCCGAAGAAGTGGAGATCGTTTCTCAGGATATTGAAGGCTGGCTGGTAGCCAGTAGCGGCAATATTACTGTGGCACTGGATGTTAGTATTTCGCCTGAACTAAAAAAAGAAGGAGTTGCCAGGGAATTGGTGAACCGCATCCAAAATATGCGTAAAGACTCCGGATTTGAAGTTACAGACTTTATAAATGTGACCCTACAAAACGATGGCATGGTCGAGGATGCCGTGAATGAAAATATGAACTATATCAAAAACGAAACGTTAACTGCAAACCTCGAATTTGCAGATGTGGTTGAAGACGGCACCCAGGTGGAGTTTGATGATATTACCACAAAATTGTTTATTAAAAAACAGTAGCCTATGTCAACAGATGTTAAAGAACGTTACAGTGATGCTGATCTGGCAGAATTCAAAGCCTTAATTCGTAAAAAGATAGAAAAGGCACAGGAACAGCTGGAAATCTACAAGAATGCTTATAAGAATGATGGTAACAATGGTACAGACGATACCTCCCCAACTTTCAAGGCTTTTGAAGAAGGTAGCGAAACGATGAGCAAGGAAGCGAACTCCCAGCTTGCCATTCGTCAGGAAAAATTTATTAGAGATTTAAAAAATGCCCTTCTCCGGGTGGAGAACAAAACGTATGGTATTTGCCGTGTAACCGGCAAGTTAATTGCAAAAGAGCGTCTTTTGCTCGTTCCCCACGCTACTTTAAGCATTGAAGCTAAGAATCTTCAGAAGTAATTTAAATTAAAAATGAGTAAAAACGCTCCTGTTGTTTTTCAGCATGGAGCGTTTTCAGTTTAATAATGAAGCAGGTTTTAAGTCTATTTCTCGTTTTTTTCGGCCTGCTTTCGGTACAGGCACAAAAGGATGTTGCCAGAATTGTAGACGCTTCAGAAGTCGAAATTATTGAAATTGACAGTGATGAGGTTTTTAAAATGAACATCAAAACTTCTGAAACTTCTGAAATTAAAATCACCACACATTCTGAAGGAGAATATTTTAATAATATCTTTCTGAAGAGCGAAATAAATGGAAGAAAGCTGGTGCTTACTTCTGAATATCCTGAAGCCTATACCGGCGGCTTTGATAAGCTAAGTGCGCATAAAGTTTTTTCCCTGGAAGTCACCCTGGAGATTCCTGAAAATATGCAGTTGCTTATAACTTCAAATATCGCTTCTGTCACTGCGGAAGGCGATTTTGAGGATTTTGAAGCCAATCTTAAACAGGGATATTGTACTCTTATAGAGTTTAGCGGCAACGCCACTATTAATACCTTTGAAGGCGATATTCTGGTAAAGACAGATTTTGCAAAAGTTAAAGCGGACACCCGAACCGGAAGCCTTAATATTGCAAATCTTGCCCGGGGAACTAACCTGTTAAAACTCACGTCCATTAATGGAGATATAAGTGTGCAGAAAACTAAATAATATTAGTATTTTTGGTGCGTTTTTAACCAAAGTAGTTCATGTCTTTAAAGAAAGCCAGCTTAATTATCGTACTGATCTTGATAATAGATCAGGTTTCCAAAATATACATCAAAACAAATTTTGCTTTAGGAGAGGAAATTAAGGTTTTCGATTGGTTTCATATTCTTTTTGTGGAAAATGAAGGAATGGCCTGGGGTACAAAAATTCCCGGGGCTTACGGAAAACTCATTCTCACTCTTTTTCGCCTCGTGGCAATATTTGGGATTGGTTACTGGCTCTGGGATTCTGTTAAAAAAAATGGCTCCAGAATATTGATAATTTCAATAGCGCTCATTTTTGCCGGGGCTATGGGGAACATTATCGACTCCGTGTTCTATGGGATTATCTTTGATGGCAGTTACGGGCATGTAGCGAGTTTTTTGCCAGAAGGAGGGGGCTATAGCAGTCTTTTCCATGGCAAAGTGGTAGATATGCTTTATTTTCCTTTATATGATGGCTATCTGCCAGGATGGATCCCTGTTTGGGGAGGTAATTATTTTACCTTTTTTGAACCTGTCTTTAATATTGCAGACAGTTCTATAACTATAGGGGTAATTCTTATGCTTATATTTAATAAAAAAGCCTTTCCAAAACAAAGAAAAGAGGAGGCTAAGGCTTAAGCTGCGGTTATCTTCTTTTCAAAAATCTTCTCGAACTTCTTAAGTTCAATTGGTTTAATTAAATAATCTGTTACCATGTTTATGGATTTTGCCCTTTCCAGGTCCCGCGGATCTATGGAAGAACTCACCACATAAAGAGTGATCTTCTTATTGAAGTTGTTTTTGATCTTTATAAACTCATTTAAAAATTCCCAGCCGTCCATCACCGGCATATTAAGGTCCAGGAAAATGATCTCGGGCAATTTGTCTTCTGTCATATTGCCCAGGATTAGCTTAAAGTAATCCAGTGCTTCTTTGCCATTCTTATAAACAAGCAGGTTTTCTGAAAGCTTCTTTATCTCAATTATTTTTTTTACCAAATTGACATATATTTTATCATCATCAATAATACATGCCAGCTCTACTTTTTGCCCCATATCAAAATTTTATTTTAAAGGTTGTCCCTACATCAACAGTACTGCTAACCGATATTGAGCCTCCAAGTGCCTCAACCTGATTCCTGGTTATAAAAAGACCAATTCCCTTAGCTTCCGGATTTCCGTGGAATGTTTTATACATGCCAAACATTCTTTCCCCGTGTTGATCGAGATCAATGCCCCTGCCATTATCGCTTACCTCAAGAAATTCTTTACCGTTCTCTGTGTAAGACTGAATAAAAATCATCGGTTTCCTGCCCGATTGTTTATATTTAATGGCATTGGTAATTAAATTTAATAAAATACTTTCAAGATATTCAGGTATATATTGTATTTCTTTCAGGTCTTGAAATTCAGCGACGATTTTTGCATTTTCCCGATTAATTAAAGAAGAAATCGAGGCGAGAACAAATTCCAGGGCGTCTTTAAACTTAACTTTTACCCTTTCCTTCCGCAAAATGGTTTCCACGCTAACCACTTCATTTAAATGGGCAATGGCCGCGTCTAAATTTTCAGATACATATTCTACATTTTCCAGCAGTTCCAGTTTATCATTATCTGTTCGCGCTTCTTTAAGAAGCTCTACAATCAGGCTAAGGTTACTGCTGTGCGATCTCAAATTATGGGAAACAATATGGGCGAAATTGAAAAGCCGGGAATTCTGGGTTGCGATGATATCCAAAGAATTCTGGAGATTGATCTCATTGGTTTTGTTTTCATCTATATTCTGAAATACTCCCCTTATTCCAATAATTTCCTGCTCTTCATTATAAACAGGCTTTCCGGTAGCTCTCACCCAGAACTCGCGGTTATAAAGAGTGAGCATTTTTAGTTCTATCTTAAAGGGGATTCCATAAAGTTCACATTTATTGAAAGCCTTATTCATGATATGGTGATGCTCCGGGGCGTAAAAGCGCATTCTGTCCTCGTAATTCACCTGGAAATCCTGCGGGCAATCCATTATTTTTTTAGTGACATTGTCCCAGTAGATATTTTTATCTATGGTGTCCAGGTACCAGCCACCGGTGGAAGTCATTTCTGCGGTTTCCCGGTAGTAGAAAAAATTCTCCTCAATAGTGTACTGGTCCCTTTTGCTCTGGTGGATATTTACAAACAAAAGCACAGCGGTTTCCCTGAACCCTTCTTCCTTATTCTGAAGGTTTTTGCATTCGAACCACCGGTATTTGCCGTTTTTAAGTTTAAGCTTTAGCTCAAAATTGAAGCTTCCGCTTTCGGTAATAAGTTTTTCAAAATTCACCCTGAAGTCGTAGCGGTAATCCGGATGAAGGATTTCTCTAATGAAATACTCAAAGGGCTCATCTGAAGGAGTAGGATTGCCAACCACGGAATTAAAGTGCTCAGACCATGTAATTTCTTTACTGTAAAGGTTTATCTTCCAGTAAAAAATATCAAAATCTTCAAGAATGTGGTTAAGCTGCAGGTCACTAAGCATTGTAGGGTCGGTTGGGGAAAACTTTATTTAAAAGGTTAAAATTGTTTTCTGCTCTACGTATAATTATAAATTATTTTCTAAAAGTATAGATTAATTCCGGAGTAATACAAAAATCAAGTGCAATATCAGATGAAAGGACGTTTTTTATCTGTAACTCGGCTTTAAAGAAGGACAAACCAACCTTTATCACCTCCTTTTTGCAGCTGGCCAGGAACCTGTCATAAAAACCTTTCCCATAACCCACCCGGTGGCCTGTTTCATCAAATGCGAGCAGGGGAATAAAAACAACGTCCATTTTTTCGGCTCCAATTTCTATTCCGCCTTCCGGTTCCGGGATGTTCCATCGGTTTTTTCTGATAGCCGTAGAATCGGTAAGCAGGAAATTTCTGAGATGGTTATCCTGCACATCTGTTTTGGGAAGAACTACATTTTTGTCTTTCCCCTGGAGGATATGCAGCAGAGGTTCAGTGTCTACTTCTTTCTGCTCTGCTATGCTTAAGAAAAGATGATAAAATTCATAATCCCATATTGGTAACTGCAATGCCTGGTTGGCAATTTTAAGGCTTAGCTCTTCAATTTGCTCTTCTGTGAGCTCTAACCTTAATTCTTTATATTTCTTCCTGAGCGCTGTCTTCTTCATTAGGTTTTTGAGGTAAGGAGATATGAAAAACTGCATCTCCCTGGTAAACAATAGGAGATTCATTTACGTTTATAACATAACCTTTATTTGCGGCCTTTATCTTATGACGAAATTTCCCGTAAGGATCTGTGATTGTGGCAATATATTCCCCTTTTTCAACATGTTTCCCACACTGGATCTTTACATGCAGCAATCCGCTGTACTTCGCCCGCATCCAGAAACTATTGTCTATAATTACTGTTTTGGTTACAGGGTCCGGATAATCAAATTTGGAAGAAAGCATGTCCAGGTGGCTCAAGATCCTCATGGCGCCATCTACCCCGTGCCGTGCAATTTCCTTGTTGCTGTCTGAAGATTTTCCGCCTTCAAAAAGCAATACAGGAATGCCAAGTTTTGAACAGGTTTCGCGGTAAGATTTGGTTATTGTTTTGGAATTGATGGTAAAAGGAGCGTTAAAGATGCTGGCATATTTAAGGCTTTGCTCATCTCCTTTCTTCACCCGAATTTGCGGGGCATTAAACCTGCTGGCCCCGCCGGTATGGAAGTCCAGGCAAAAATCTGCAATAGGAAGTATTTTTTTTACGAACTGATAGGCAAAGCGGCTTGCAAGGGAACCATGTTTGGTGCCGGGGAAAACCCGGTTGAGGTCGCGCCCGTCCGGAAATTCCCGGGTAAGGTTCAGGAATCCAAAAATATTCACTACGGGAATACAAATTATAGTTCCTTTTTGCGGCTTGTTGATTCCTTTTGAAATAATCTGGCGTACAATTTCAACCCCGTTTATTTCATCACCATGTATTCCTGCCGTGAGCAAAACCACCGGTCCCGGTTTTTTTGATCTTTCAATAATAACAGGAACTTCCACCGATGTTGTGGTGTAAAGTTTGGCCATATTAAAATTGATGGTAGCGCTCTTGCCAGGCTCTACTTTCTTGCCTAATATTTCCAGAACGTTGTGCTTATCTATTTGCGGCATAAACTATACATTTCTTTCAATGTACCTGATGATTGTCTTGGCGATATCTTTGCCTGTGGCGGCCTCAATTCCTTCCAGGCCAGGGGAGGAATTCACTTCCAGAATAAGCGGTCCTCGGGCGCTCTGCAGCATATCCACCCCGGCCACGCCAAGGCTCATTGCCCTTGCTGCTTTTATCGCCGCATTTTCTTCTTCATCGCTTAGTTCGATTATTTCTGCGGAACCACCCCTGTGCAGGTTAGAGCGGAATTCACCTTCTTTCCCCTGCCTCTTCATGGCGCCAACCACATGGCCATCCACTACAAAAGCACGAATATCGGCACCTCCGGCTTCTTTAATAAATTCCTGAACAATTACCCTTGCCTGAAGCCCGTTAAATGCTTCAATTACAGATTCGGCGGCATTATTGGTTTCAGCTAAAACCACTCCCAATCCCTGTGTGCCTTCCAGGAGTTTAATAATAAGCGGTGCGCCTCCTACGTGATCTATAACCTCACTAACATCTTTTGAGTAATTGGTAAAAACGGTTTTTGGGAGGCCAAGCCTGGCGCGGGAGAGAATTTGCAGGCTTCTCAATTTGTCCCGGCTCCTCACCAGTGCCTGCGACTCGGTAGTGGTAAAAACCCCCATCATCTCAAACTGTCTTACCACGGCGGTCCCATAAAAAGTAACCGATGCGCCTATCCTGGGGATTACTGCATCTACTCCTTCTATAGCTTTTCCTTTATAAAAAATGGAGGGCTTTTTCTTTTCAATTACAAGATCACATTTTACGGGATCTATCACCTCTACCTCGTGGTTCCTCTTTTTTGCAGCTTCTATAAGCCGTTGGGTAGAGTAAAGGTTGCTATTTCTGGATAGAATTTTTAGTTTCATTTTCTTTTAAGTTATGCGAGACGTCTATCAGCTCGGTATCTACTATAAATTTTTTGGTTAGGAATTTTCTCCCAATAAGTACGGGATATCTCATTTCCTGCCGGGAAGACAAAGAAAGTGAAATTTTAAACACTTTTCCGAACAGCTTTATGTTAGATTGAACCTGGTATCTCTTCTGAATAATTCCGTTGCTGCTACGTACAAAAACAATGTCAAAATCCTCAAAAACAAATTCTTTGCCATTGTAAAGAGGATGTTCTTCATACAGAAATGTGCAGTGCAGTTTATCGTCTTTTTCTTCTATGTTTTCACAATGTATAGATGAGGTATAAGCCCCGGTGTCTATCTTAATCGCGATATCGTGTAGTTTTAATGCCGGGAAATCTGCTTTATCAAATCTTCCTATAACAATTTTCTCCATAGTGCAAGATAATAAAATCACCTTCCTTTATTCCCAAGGAAACTCAAAAATAAGATAAGAGCAGGGTTTGAGTTGCCGGTATATTAAGGCTCTCGATGTTCCTGTTATTGATTCAATACGAATATGTTAAATGTAAATATTACCCTTTTACTCTTATTTTCCCAATATTACCTTATATTTAGAGCTCAATTTTAACTATTCGGAAATTGTGCTTCAGATTTTTTAGAAAGATGGCAGAAGCGGTTCCCGGTATTAGAAAAAGAAATGAAGTATAAGCTGATTCTTAAGATTTAGAAGTAGGATTAGCGGTTGAAAAATCTAAAAACTTAGTCATGAATAGAAGAAATCTCCTGAAGGTATTGGGAATATCAGCTGTAGGGCTTGCTACCGTACCACTTTGGATGGATTCCTGGAACACAGATAGTCTGCCTGATGAATTCGATGAGATAGATGAAGATCAGAAAAAGATGCTTACCGGGATGGTCGATACCATAATCCCTGCCACAGATACACCCGGCGCGAGAGAGTTGGGAGTAGATAAATTTATACTTACCATGGTTGGTGATTGTTTTAGTGAAAAGGTGCAAAAACAGTTTATGGCCGGCTTTCAGGAGCTTAACGAAGCATCAGGAGAGGCTTACGATAAGGATTTTATGGAACTTTCCAGCGCACAGCGGGAAGAGGTTTTGGCAGACATGTTAAAAGCTGAAAAACCTGAAGGAGAAATGAATTTTGTAGCATTTGTAAAAGGCCTTACCGTGGGCGGTTACATGAGTTCTGAATATGTAATGAAGAACCTGTTGCATTATGAGCAGGTACCTTCGCGGTGGAACGGTAGCTTCCCGGTAGAACAATCTATTTATCATAACGCATAGAAATGGCAAATTTTAATATTGACAGTAAAGAAGAAAGAACCTTTGACGCAATTGTAATTGGTTCGGGAATGAGTGGAGGATGGGCAGCAAAGGAGCTGACGGAAAAAGGCCTGCGCACCCTTGTACTTGAGAGGGGTAGAAATGTAAGGCACGTTATAGATTATCCAACTACAAACATGCGCCCATGGGAATTTGAACACCGCGGCAGGATGCCGCTGGAGGTGCAGGAGGAAAATCCTGTGGTGAGCCGGTGTTATGCTTTTAGGGAAGATGCCGCCCATTTTTTTGTTAAAGATAATGAGCATCCTTACGTTCAGGAAAAACCATTTGACTGGATTAGAGGTTATCAGGTTGGGGGGAAATCCTTGTTATGGGCGCGACAGGTACAGCGCTGGAGCGATTTTGATTTTGAAGGGCCTGCCAGGGACGGTTTTGCAGTAGACTGGCCTATACGTTATAAAGATCTTGCGCCATGGTATAGTTATGTTGAAAAATTTGCCGGGATATCGGGTAACAGGGATGGTCTAGAGGAATTACCGGATGGGGAGTTTCTTCCTCCTTTTGAACTTACCAAAGTAGAAAAGTATTTTCAGCAGAAAGTAGCCGAGAAATATGATGACCGGCATGTTATTGTAGCCCGTTGTGCTCATCTTTCCGAACAGAAACAAATTCATAAGGAGCAGGGAAGGGTGCAGTGCCAAAACCGGGTGCTATGCCAGCGCGGTTGCCCATTTGGAGGTTATTTCAGCAGTAATTCCTCTACAATTCCATGGGCGGAGAAAACTGGAAATATGACCCTACGGCCAGATTCTGTGGTGGAATCGCTTATATATGATGATGAAAAAGAGAAGGTGACGGGCGTGCGGGTAATTGATGCCAATACGAAAGAAGCGACAGATTATTTTGCGAAGATCATTTTTGTGAATGCCGCCGCTGCAAACACTAATCTTATTCTGCTGAATTCAAAGTCTAAGCGTTTTCCAAATGGCCTTGGTAATGATAATGGCCTTATGGGCAAATATTTTGCATTCCATAATTACCGTGCAAGGGTGCAGGCAGATTATAACGGCTTCCTGGATTTTACAACAGATGGAAAAAGGCCAACCAGCGGCTATATCCCGCGTTTCAGGAATGTGCGGGAACAGCAAACAGATTTCCTGAGAGGCTATGCTTCAGGCGTGGGGGCTTATCGTAATGAAATAAGAAATGAAGATGGCATTGGTGTAAACCTCAAAGAAAACCTTTCAGATTTAAAATTAGGGAACTGGACTATTGGTAGCCACATGATGGGCGAGACCATTCCGAAGGAAACAAACCTGGTAAGCCTTGATAATAAAAATGATGAATGGGGCATGCCTAAGCTACAATTTGACGTTTCTTATGATGATAATGATGAAAAAATGATCAAGGATTATTTTGAGCAGATTACAGAAATGTTTGAAAGTGCTGGGTTTACCAATATCCAAACTCACGATTCACACCAGGCTCCGGGGCTTGATATCCATGAAATGGGTGGAGTGCGTATGGGAAAAGATCCAAAAACCTCACTTTTGAATGAATGGAACCAGTTGCACGCCTGTAAAAATGTTTTTGTGACCGATGGGGCCTGTATGACTTCCACGGGAACTCAAAACCCATCCCTTACTTACATGGCACTTACAGCAAGAGCTGCAGATTATGCTGTAAAAGAGATGAAAAAGGGAAACCTGTAGCAGGAATAATTTTTTTAAAGAATTTCTTTCAGTTAAAGAATCCGGTAAAGATTTTGCCGGATTTTTTATGCGCTAAAATTTAGTCGCCTTGTCGGCAATAAGCCTAAGAAATTTTATCTTTGGAGAGATGGAAAAGCCTGCTTTGGAAGTACAGCTGCAAACCCTGCCGAACAGCCCGGGAGTGTACCAGTATTATGATAAAAACGGAAAGATTTTATATGTTGGGAAGGCCAAGAACCTGAAGAAAAGGGTTACTTCCTATTTTACCAAACGCCATGACAGCCACAGGATAGGCGTAATGGTTAAGAAAATTCATGAGATAAAACACATCGTGGTAGCTTCGGAAACCGATGCGCTCCTCCTGGAAAACAACCTTATAAAAAAACATCAGCCGCGGTTTAACGTGATGCTGAAGGACGATAAAACCTATCCCTGGATCTGTATCAAGAATGAACGTTTTCCCCGCGTGTTCCCAACACGGAAATTGATAAAAGATGGTAGTGAGTATTATGGGCCATTTACCAGTTTTAAAACGGTAAATACGCTGCTGGACCTCATAAAAGGCCTCTATAAATTAAGGACCTGCAATTACGATCTTGCTGAAGATAAGATCCGGCAGGGAAAGTATAAGGTTTGCCTGGAATATCACCTGGGAAATTGTGAAGGCCCCTGTGAGGCCAAACAGGCTGAAGAGGATTACAACCGGAACATTGAGGCCATAAGGCAGATTGTAAAGGGGAATTTCAAAGATTCTTTGCAGCAGTTCAGGAACCAGATGAAGCGGCATGCTGAAAATATGGAATTTGAAGACGCGCAGCGCATAAAGGATAAAATCACTGTGCTGGAGAATTACCAGTCTAAATCTACCGTGGTAAACCCTAAAATCAACAATGTGGATGTTTTTTCCATCACTAGTGACGAGGGTTACGGGTATGTGAATTTTCTTCAGATTTCCCATGGAGCCATCATCAGGTCGCACACCATTGAAATGAAAAAGAAACTGGACGAAACAGACCAGGAGCTGCTGGAACTGGCAATTCCTGAAATACGGCAGCGTTTCAGCTCAAATTCGAAAGAAATTTACCTTCCTTTTAAAATAGAGTTTGCCGAAGATGTGAAGGTTACGGTGCCTAAGCTGGGGGATAAGAAGAAAATCGTGGAGTTGTCCCTTAGAAATGCCAAATATTACCGGCAGGAGCGGTTTAAACAGATGAAGATTGTGGACCCGGACCGCCACGTGAACCGTGTAATGGCGCAAATGAAGGAAGACCTGCGCTTAAGCGTGGAACCCCGGCATATCGAATGTTTTGATAATTCCAATATTCAGGGCACCAACCCTGTAGCTGCCTGCGTGGTTTTTAAAAACGGAAAACCCAGCAAAAAGGATTATCGTAAGTTTAATATTAAAACCGTTGAAGGCCCCAACGATTTCGCTTCTATGGAAGAAGTGGTTTTCAGGCGTTACCGAAGGCTTCTAAATGAAGGGGAAGAACTGCCGCAGCTTATAATTGTAGATGGCGGGAAAGGACAGCTTTCTTCCGGGGTAAAAGCTTTGGAAACACTGGGGCTTCGCGGAAAAATTGCCATTATAGGCATAGCGAAAAGGCTTGAAGAAATATTTTACCCGGGAGATAGTATTCCGCTGTATCTTGACAAGAAATCGGAAAGCCTGAAGATTATCCAGCAGTTGAGGAACGAAGCGCACCGGTTTGGAATTACCTTTCATCGTAACAAAAGGAGCAAAACGGCGTTAAATACAGAGCTGGAGTCTATTGCCGGGATTGGGGAAAAAACCGTGGTAGAGCTGTTAAAGCACTTCCGCTCGGTTAAAAGAGTGAAAGAGGCTTCAAAGGAAAGTTTAAGTGAGGTGGTTGGAGCTTCGAAAGCGGGCATTATCTATAATCATTATAAGAGCGAAACATGAGAAAAAACCTGGTCATTTTTTTCTGCTTTATTTACCTCCTGGGTTTTTCTCAGCAGAAAGATGATCCAAAGGTTGGGCTTGTGTTAAGCGGCGGGGGGGCAAAAGGTTTAGCGCATATTGGGGTGCTGAAGGTATTGGAAGAAGCCGGCGTGCGTATAGACTATATTGGCGGGAGCAGTATGGGCGCCATAATTGGTGGTTTATATGCTTCGGGATATACTGCACACGAGCTGGATTCCATTTTTCATGAAACCAACTTTAATATTCTTATCCAGGACGACCTTCCGCGCAGCGCAAAAACCTTTTACGAAAAAGAAGATACCGAGAAATATGCCATTAGCCTGCCTTTTAATAATTTTAAGATAGGCTTTCCGTCGGGGCTTTCCAAAGGCCAGAATATTTACAACCTCATGTCCCGTCTCACCATGCATGTGAGCAATGTGGATGATTTTAGCAATCTTCCCATTCCTTTTTTTTGTGTTGCTGCCGATATTGAAACTGGCGAAGAAGTAATTCTTGATGAAGGCTCGCTGGCGAAGGCGGTTTCAGCCAGTGGCGCCATTCCTTCCTTGTTCAGCCCGGTAAATATTGATGGCCAGATGCTTACCGATGGCGGGGTGGCCAATAATTACCCGGTAGAAGAGCTAAAGAGAAGAGGTGCAGAAATAATTATTGGGGTAGACGTTCAGGACAGCCTTATAGACAGGGAAAACCTGCGCAGTGCATTTGATATTCTTACCCAGATTGGGAATTTCAGGACTATTAGTGAGATGAAGGAAAAAATTCCGCAGACCGATATCTATATTAAGCCCGATATTTCTAATTTTTCAGTACTGTCTTTTGGTGCAGGTGAGGCGATAATAGATTCGGGGAAAGTGGCGGCAAAAAGAAATTATGCGCAGTTGCTGAAGCTGGCGTCCCGGCAGGCCGAGCCTCCTGTAAAGCAAAGGAAGAAAAGCAGGGATAGCATACAAATTACCAGCTTAAAGGTAGAGGGCAACAATACCTATCCGCGTTCCTACATTATGGGAAAATTAAAGCTGAAGTACGATACCAGGTTTACTTTTAACGATTTGAATTTGGGGGTGAACAACCTTTCTGCCACGGGGAATTTTAACAGGATAAGCTATACGCTTGTGCCTAACGAGGGGCGGGAAGATTATACCATGAACATGCAGATTGAAGAGAACCAGAACAAGACTTTTCTGCAGCTCGCCTTGCATTACGACGAGCTTTATGAAACCGGCGCGCTGATAAACCTTACTCGTAAAAGCCTTTTTTTAACCAACGATGTAGCGTCCCTGGATGTGGTGGTGGGAGACCAGTTTAGGTATTATTTCGACTATTATATAGATAAAGGTTACTACTGGAGCATTGGCCTCAAATCCAGGTATAGCAATTTTGATAAAGCGATTTCTTTCGATTTTGCTAATGAAAACGCGGGCTTGCAGGGAATTGGAGTGAACAATCTGGATATAGATTACCGGGACCTTACCAATCAATTTTATGTAGAAACGCTGTTCCAGCAGGTTTTTTCCTTCGGAATGGGGGCAGAACATAAGTATTTAAAAGTTACCCCGGAATCTTTTCTGGATGAAGAAGGAAATGTGGTGAACCGTGTTTTTGAAGATAACAATTACTTTAGCGCCTTCGGGTATTTGAAATATGATTCTTACGATAATAAGTACTTTCCCCGAAACGGAATATATTTTGACGGCGATTTTCATCTTTATCTGTTTTCTTCAAATCCCGATTTCGCCGAATTTTCCATAGCCAAGGGAAAACTGGGCTATGCCTTTACACCCCTGCCAAGATTTTCCACCCGCATTACCACCGAGACAGGCTTTAAAATTGGGAACGACAATGTAAATACCCTCGATTTCTTTTTAGGAGGCTACGGCAACAACCCCATAAATAACATTATTCCATTTTTCGGGTACGATTTTATAAGCCTTTCCGGAGACAGTTATATTAAGGCGATGCTGGAGATGGATTATGAAATCTTCAGAAAAAACCACCTTATTGCCGGGGCCAATATTGCCAATGTAGACAATAAACTCTACAGCTCGGGCAACTGGTTGTCCCTGCCCGATTATACCGGTTATGCGCTAGGTTATGGTTTGGAGACTTTCCTGGGACCGCTGGAGGTTAAATATTCCTATTCTCCTGAAGCCCGGCAAAGCCATTGGTTCTTTAGTCTTGGATTTTGGTTTTAGAATGAGTTTTTAGCAATTGAATTTAATCCTGTTTTAAGAATGTTTCAATAAAAATTAGCGATATTTGTTTTAATCGGAATTTCAGCTGTAAAAATCAGCAATACCTGATATTTTTCTAAAGCTGAGCTGCCCACTAAAATTCAGCATTATGCCTTTTTATCACAAACTGGGAAAAATACCTCATAAAAGACATACCATTTTTAAAAAGCCAGATGGCAGCCTTTATTATGAACAGCTTTTCGGAACTATAGGTTTTGACGGGATGTCTTCCAATCTTTATCATGAGCACCGGCCAACACAGGTGAAGGAAATTAAGGGAAGTTATGATGCGAGGCCCAAAATAGCCAATAGTAACAACCTCCAGTCTTACCGTTTCAGGGGTTTCCAGGTGGTGCCTGCACCAGATTACCTGGAGAGCCGGAAGGTGGTGCTTACCAACAGCGATGTGGATATCGCCCTGGCCTCACCGCAGGAATCAACTAAAGATTACTTCTATAAAAATTCTGATGCAGATGAATTGTTGTTTATTCATAAAGGAAGCGGAAAGCTGAGGACACACCTGGGAAACCTGGATTTTAAGTACGGGGATTATCTTTTAATTCCCCGGGGCACCATTTATAAACTCGATTTTGACGATGAGGACAACCGCCTGTTTATTGTAGAATCCCGCCGGCCAATTTATACTCCAAAAAAATACAGGAACTGGTTTGGACAGTTGCTGGAGCATTCTCCTTTTTGCGAACGGGATTTACGCCAGCCGTATGAGCTGGAAACCAATGATGAAAAAGGTGAATTTCTGATCAAGATTAAAAAGCAGGGAGAAATTTTTGATATGGTTTATGCCACCCATCCTTTTGATGTGGTGGGTTACGACGGGTATAACTATCCTTACGCCTTTTCGATCCATGATTTTGAGCCTATTACAGGGCGAATTCATCAGCCGCCGCCAGTGCACCAGACCTTTGAGACCGATGCTTTTGTGGTGTGTAGTTTTTGCCCGCGCAAATACGATTATCATCCGGAAAGTATTCCGGCGCCATACAGCCACAGCAATATAGACAGCGATGAGGTTTTATATTATGTAGATGGCGATTTTATGAGCCGTAACGACATTGAAGCCGGGCATATTTCTTTGCATCCCGCGGGAATTCCGCACGGGCCGCATCCCGGAGCGGTAGAGCGCAGCATCGGGCAGGTGGAAACCGAAGAACTCGCTGTAATGGTAGACACTTTTAAACCGCTTATGATCACCGAGGAAGCCATGAAAATTGCCGATGATTCTTACTATAAATCCTGGCTAGACGGGAATCATTAATTAAAATATAAATAAAAAATAATTATGACTACAGATAACACCTCTTTAAAACTAAAAAAAGAAGTTCCGCAGGCAGAGGATTTTCTGCCCATCCTCGGGACAGATTTTGTTGAATTGTATGTTGGCAATGCCAAGCAGGCCGCATATTATTACCAGCACGCCTGGGGCTTCCAGCCGGTGGCTTATTCCGGCCTGGAAACCGGCAGGAAAGATCGGGTTTCTTATGTGCTTCAGCAGGGTAAGATACGGATTGTACTTACTTCACCCATGCAGCCAAAAGGAGAGATCAATGAACATATAGACAAACATGGGGATGGCGTGAAAGCCGTGGCGCTATGGGTGGACGATGCCCGTAAAAGTTACCAGGAAACCACCTCCAGGGGGGCGAAATCTTATGTGGAGCCTTATGTGCTGGAAGATGAGCATGGCTCTGTGGTAATTTCAGGAATACATACCTATGGCGAAACCATTCATCTTTTTGTGGAAAGGAGTAATTATACCGGCGCGTTCATGCCGGGATACAGGGCTTATGCTCCGCTGGCGAAATCTGCCGAAACCGGTTTAAAATATATTGACCATATGGTGGGCAACGTGGGCTGGAATGAGATGAACAAATGGTGTGAATTTTACGCCAAAGTAATGGGCTTTGCGCAAATGGTTTCTTTTGACGATAAGGATATTTCTACGGAATATACCGCCCTTATGAGCAAGGTGATGAGCAACGGGAATGGCAGGATTAAGTTCCCCATTAACGAGCCTGCTGAAGGAAAGAAGAAATCACAAATAGAGGAATATATAGATTTCTATAATGGCGCAGGTGTGCAGCATATCGCCCTGGCTACAGATAATATTATAGATACGGTTACAAAATTACGAGATCGCGGAGTGGAATTTCTTCATGTGCCGGAAACCTATTACGAAGATGTGCTGGACCGTGTCGGGGAAATAGACGAAGAACTGGAGCCACTAAAAGAACTTGGAGTGTTGGTAGACCGGGATGATGAAGGTTATTTACTTCAGATCTTTACAAAACCAGTTTTGGACCGTCCCACCATGTTTTTTGAAATCATTCAGCGAAAAGGAGCCCAATCTTTTGGAAAAGGAAACTTTAAAGCGCTTTTTGAAGCTATTGAACGGGAACAGGATTTGCGTGGAACGCTGCAATAAAGCTAAAAAAATATTGAATCCTAAACTAAAACTAAAAAATTATAGCTAAAATGAATTATTTTGGTTAAAGTCTGATTTTGTGTTGTCTATGTTGTACAATCATCGGATTTTTGCACTCGCATTTTTGGAGTGGTTACCATTAAATGTAATTTTTTTTCATAATTTAAGTTTTAGTTGGTTAATAAGTCAAAAAGCCTCATCATTAATTTGATGGGGCTTTCTGTTTTAATACATTTGGAACAGTAATTGTAAAACTTTCGTTAATACATGAAAAACCTCCCTTTTGAGGGGCCTCAAAATATCAGTATGAGAAGAATTATTGCAATTGCCTTTTTGATTTCTGTTTTTAATTCCGTTGGTTCATTCGCCCAGAAACCAGCTTATGAAGCAGGTGAGTGGTTTAAATTCCGCATACATTACGGCCCTTTTAATGCCAGTTATGCTACTCTGGAAGTTAACGAGGCAAGGCTTCAGGGAGAGCCGGTGTACCATGTAAAAGGCAGGGGCAAATCCACTGGGATGCTTCATTGGTTCTTCAAGGTAGATGATGATTACCAGACCTATATAGACCGGGAATCCGGAATGCCTTATAAATTCATCAGGAAAATAGACGAGGGTGGCTATACGAAAGATCTGGAAATAGATTTTGATCAAAGCCGCAACAAGGCGTATGTTCATGATAAAAAACATGGGCAAAAAGAGGTTTATTCTACTGAAGAAAATGTGCACGATATGTTATCGGCATTTTATTATATTCGCAACAAAATTAATGCAGATCAATTGCAGCCGGGAGATGATATGCATTTGAACCTTTTTATTGATGATGAGAACATGAATTTCAAGCTGAGGTTCCTTGGCCGGGAAGTCATCAAAACCAAATTTGGCAAGGTTGCAAGTTTGAAATTCCGTCCCTTTGTAATGGCGGGAAGAGTGTTTAAGGAAAAGGAAAGCCTTACTTTTTGGGTGAGTGATGATGCTAATAAAATCCCTCTCAAGATAGAGGCAGATCTTGCAGTAGGTTCCCTGGATGCAGATCTTGAGGAGTATAAAGGGCTCAGGAATCCTTTTCCTATAATTATGGATTAGAAATCCGGTATGGAGATAAAGCCCCACATTGCTGAACGCATCCTCAGGCTAGAGGAGAAATTTAAAAATTCCGGACAGGACCTGGGCTCTTATCTGGATGGGCTGCTTTATGACAGATATTTGTCCTATTGGGACTATATAAGCCTGGACACTTTACTGAGCCTGCAAAAAACCAGCACCCATTTCCCGGATGAAAAAATCTTTATCACTTACCACCAGATCACGGAGCTTTATTTTAAACTCATTATACATGAGCAGAAGCAAATTATAGAAAATGAAAGCCTTACGGCTTCTTTTTTTATTGAAAAGCTTGTGCGTTTAAATCGCTATTTCAGGATACTAATTGATTCTTTTGACGTTATGATTAAAGGAATGGAGAGGGAGCAATTCCTGAAATTCCGGATGGCTTTATTGCCAGCCAGCGGTTTTCAGTCAGCGCAGTTCAGGATGATCGAGCTATATGCCACTCCTCTGGAAAACCTTGTTCAGCATGAAATAAGAGAAGATTTTTCAGAAGAAAACACTCTGGAAGAACTTTTTGAAGAGGTCTACTGGAAAAGAGGAGGGATTGACCTGGAAACGGGAGAAAAAACTTTAACCCTTAAGCAGTTTGAAGAAAGGTACACGCCCCGCTTTATGAGAATTGCAAAGGAGGTTAAAGGAAAAACGATGTTTCATAAATACAAAGAACTTCCGCAGGGAGAAAAAATGAATGAGAAACTCAGGGATGCGTTGCGGCAGTTTGATGTAAATGTAAATGTAAACTGGTTATTAATGCACATGGGGGCAGCTTTTCGCTACCTTAATAAGGAAGGGGGAGCAATTGCTGCCACAGGTGGGACAAACTGGAAAAAGTTTCTTCCACCGGGATTTCAAAAAATAACTTTCTTCCCCACGCTCTGGAGTGAGGAGGAGTTTAACGACTGGGGCAAACAATGGGTAAACCACATGTTTAACAGCGAAAAATAAAAAGTAAAATTGAAAAAGTTAAATTTTTTAATCCTCATCATGTTGGCTTTTGTGGCTTGTAATGATGATAATTCTGTAGAAAACATTCAGGAAGTGGCAGAGGTAAAACCAGCGCCGAAAGTGAAAAAGTACGGTTTTGTATTGGATGATTTTGAAGTTGTAGAAGACACCATCAGGCCGGGGGACAGTTTTGGAAACCTTCTTGGGGAAGAAGGAGTAGGCCTGGCGAAGGTTTATGAAATTTCCGAAAAGGTAAAAGACACCTTTAACCCTGCGCGTATAGTGGCCGGTAAAAAATATATGATTCTTAAAGCGAAAGATTCTGCCTTTACGCCCCAGTATTTTATCTATGAAGACAATAAAATAGATTATACGGTAGTGGGAATTGGAGATGAAGTTACGGCTTATAAAAAGAAGCGCCCGGTTTCCATCAAAAAACGTGAGGTTTCAGGAGTGATTACCTCTTCCCTTTCTGAAGCTATGCAGGACCAGGGTTTAAGCAATATGCTGGTTTATGAATTATCTAATATTTACCAGTGGAGTATCGATTTTTTCCGCCTTCAAAAAGGAGACCAGTTTAAGATGGTTTATAATGAAAAATATATTGATGATACCATTTTCGCCGGAGTGGAAAGCGTGGAAGCTGCGGTTTTTAAACATTCAGACAAGCCTTATTACGCGTTTGAGTACGAAACGGACAGCATTACAGGCAAGGCCAGTTATTATGATGAAGAAGCCAAAGCGCTGCAAAGTTTCTTTTTAAAGGCTCCCCTGGATTATAGCCGCATTTCTTCCAGGTACAGTAAAAGAAGATATCATCCCGTGCAAAAACGCTGGAAAGCCCACCTGGGAACCGATTATGCTGCAGCTAGGGGAACTCCTATTGTAAGTACTGCAGATGGGGTGGTGATTGCCTCCAGTTATACTTCAGGGAATGGGAATTATGTAAAAGTGAGGCATAATAATAAGTATACCACTCAATATTTACACATGTCCAAAAGGAATGTTAGGAATGGCCAGGCGGTAAAGCAAGGCGATGTGATTGGATTTGTTGGAAGCACCGGCCTTGCCACGGGGCCCCATGTTTGTTATCGTTTTTGGGTAAATGGAAGACAGGTGGATCCTTATCGCCAGAATTTACCCACCGCCAAACATATAGAAGACGCGCAAAAAGAAGAATATTATGCATTTATTGAGCCTTTGCGCAAGGAGCTTGATGAAATTCCTTATAAACACATTTAAGATTATTTTTTCCTTTAGTTGAAAAAAATGTGGTAATTTCTTTAGGACGTGTAACCTTAAAAATTGAAAACATCAGATGAAAAATATAAAACCAACCAAAACTGAAGCCTGGAAAAAACTTAAAGAACATTACCAGGAAGTGGAGCAATTACAGATGAAAGACCTTTTTGCTGAAGATGGGCAGCGAGCTTCAGATTTTGCAATTGAATGGGAAGATTTTTATCTCGATTACAGCAAAAACCGCATTACCCCTAAAACCAAAGAGTTGCTTCTGCAACTTGCTGAAGAGTGCAGCCTTAAAGAAGCGATGGATTCTTATTTTGGTGGGGAAGCTATAAATAAAACCGAAGGAAGGCCTGTGTTGCATACCGCTTTAAGAGCAGGGAAAAGCGAAGATATAAAGGTAGATGGCCAGAATGTTTTGCCTGAAGTAGAGGAGGTGAAATCAAAAATTAAGTCCTTTTCCAGTGAAGTGATTGAAGGCAGCCGCAAGGGCTACACCGGGAGTGGATTTACCGATGTTGTAAATATAGGAATAGGAGGCTCAGATCTTGGGCCGGTTATGGTAACGGAATCATTAAAGTTTTATCAGAATCATTTAAATGTACATTTTGTTTCCAATGTAGACGGAGACCATGTGCACGAAACCATTAAGGATCTTAATCCGGAGACTACGCTGTTTATAATAGTATCTAAATCCTTCACCACCCAGGAAACCCTTTCTAATTCTACTACCATTAGGAGCTGGTTTTTAAGATCGGCGCCGGAGGAAGCTGTTTCAAAACATTTTGTGGCGGTTTCCAGCAATGTGGAAAAAGTGAAGGAATTTGGTATAGATCCTGAAAATATATTCCCCATGTGGGACTGGGTTGGTGGCCGCTTTTCACTTTGGAGCGCGGTGGGCCTTTCCATTAGCCTGGCGGTTGGATATTCTAATTTTGAGGCTTTGCTGAAAGGCGCCAGAAAAATGGACGAGCATTTCAAAAATTCAGATTTTAGTGAAAACATACCCGTGCAGCTTGCCCTTATAAGCATTTGGTACAATAATTTCTTTGGAGCCGAAAGTGAGGCGATTATTCCTTATACGCAATATCTGCACAGGTTGCCTGCTTATCTGCAACAGGCAATTATGGAAAGCAACGGTAAAAGTGTGGACCGTAATGGGGAAAAAGTAGATTGTCAAACCGGGACCATTATCTGGGGAGAGCCTGGAACAAATTCCCAGCATGCTTTCTTTCAGCTTATCCATCAGGGGACTAAACTAATTCCTGCGGATTTTATTGGATTTAAAAATTCCCTTTTCCACGATACGGACCATCATAATAAGCTGATGGCAAATTTCTTTGCGCAAACCGAAGCTTTGCTTCAGGGAAAAACTGAAGGAGAGGTGCGGGAAGAGCTTCAGCAAAAATCACTTTCAGAAGAAAAAATAAAAGAGATCCTGCCTTTTAAGGTTTTTGATGGAAACAAGCCCACCAATACCATTTTAATAGATAAGCTTACGCCTGAAAGCCTTGGGAAACTTGTTGCCATGTATGAGCATAAGATTTTTATTCAGGGAGTTATCTGGAATATTTTTAGCTATGACCAGTGGGGTGTGGAATTAGGAAAACAATTAGCTTCCAAAATCCTTAAGGAAATTGAAAATAACGCGGTCCAAAATCACGATTCTTCTACAAAAAACCTCCTAAATTTCTTTATTAAATAATTTTTCATTGTTTGTTGAAAAGCTGTTGATATACATAAATATCATATAGCCAGGGATTTGAAAAAATGCAGTAGTTTTGCGGCGCGGCAGATGTTAAAGTTAAAAATCTTAACGTTTGGTTAAACTTAGATGTTGGGCTTTTAGCTTCTTTTGCCGTGAATTTTCTAATCAAAAACAAACAAAGAAAAAAATGAGGAAATTATTAGCATTAGCGCTGTTTCTAACATCTGCTACAATTTTTGCTCAAGGGACTCTTACCGGTACGGTGATTGATTCCGAAACAGATGGTCCGTTACCAGGTGCCACAGTAATGGTAGTTGGAACAACCAGAGGTACCAACACAGATTTTGATGGTAACTTCTCTCTTAATGTTCGGCAGAACACGGGAACCCTTAGAGTTAGCTTTATAGGCTATAAAACTAAAGAAGTTCCATTCACAATTGCGGATGGAGGAACTGAAGATTTAGGGGATATCATTCTTGTGGCTGATGATAACGCTTTAAGCGAAATTGTGGTTACAAGTTATTCACTTGCTATAGATCGTAAAACCCCTGTGGCTGTTTCTACAATTAAAGCGGAAGAAATTGAAACTAAGCTTGGAAACCAGGAATTTCCAGAAATTTTAAATTCTACTCCCAGTGTTTATGTAACCAAAGGCGGAGGTGGTTTTGGAGATGCTCAAATGAGGATGCGTGGCTTTAGTTCTGATAATATCGCTGTAATGATTAACGGGGTTCCGGTAAATGATATGGAAAACGGAGCTGTTTATTGGAGTAACTGGGCTGGTCTATCAGATGTTACCAGAACCATGCAGGTGCAAAGAGGGCTTGGTGCTGCTAAGGTAGCTGTTCCTTCCATTGGAGGTACCGTTAACATTGTAACCAAAACTACCGATGCTGAGAAAGGTGGTAACGTAATGGCTTCAACAGGTAATGATGGTTACCAGAAGTTTGGTGCTACTGTTTCTACAGGTTTGATGGATAATGGATGGGCTGCGACAGTTTCTGCTTCAAAAACATCTGGAGAAAGATTTGCCGATGGATTACAATTTGAAGGATATAACTATTTCTTGAGTGTCGCAAAAAAAATAAATGAAGACCATGAACTTTCATTTACAATGTTTGGTGCTCCTCAGCGCCATGGGCAAAGAGAAACCCAGTATACTATAGAAGATTACGAGAGAAGTGATAGGGGGATTAAATTTAATGGTGACTGGGGATACTTAAATGGCCAGGTAGTCAACATTCAGGATAACTATTATCATAAGCCGCAAATTTCATTAAACCACTATTGGAATATAAGTGATAATACCGAACTTTCAACATCTGCCTATGTTTCTTTTGGAACTGGTGGTGGTGGTGGATATGCCGGTGATGCTAACTTAAGAAGTGTAAACTCATCTTATAGAAGTGCACCTTATGAGCCAATAAATCTAGACCTTGTTGTTGCTGAAAATGTGGCGAATGGAATTGATGGCTCGGGAACAATATTTTATAACTCGGTAAATAACCATAACTGGTACGGAATTTTATCTACACTTTCTACTAGGATTACTGACGATATAGAACTGATGACTGGTTTGGATTTACGTTATTACAAAGGAGAGCATTACCAGGAAGTAAAAGATCTTTTGGGAGGCCAGTATTGGGCAGACGATAGTAATGCAAATGATCCTACTTATTTAGCCCGTACCGGGGATAAGATTAATTATTACAATGATGGTATTGTGCTGTGGCAAGGAGTTTTTGCACAGGCAGAATATTCTAAAGACGATTTCTCTGCATTTTTAGCATTGTCCGGATCTAATACTTCCAATAAAAGAATAGATTATTTTACCTATGAAGATTCCGATCCTATGCAGGAGACTGATTTTGAAAATTTTCTTGGTTTTATGGCTAAAGGTGGTGCTAATTACAATATTACCGATAATCATAATGTTTTTGCCAATATCGGCTATTTTGAAAGAGCCCCGGATTTTGATGCGGTATTCCCAAACAATGAAAACATTGTAAATCCCGACGCTGTAAACGAAAAGATTTTTAGTATAGAAGCTGGTTATGGATTTAGAAGTCCAAATTTAAGGGTGGATCTTAACCTTTACAGAACACAATGGCTGGATAAAACCCAGGTACAATCTATAGTAGTGGTGCCAGAGGACCCGAATGAAGAAGAACAACAGTATTTTGGAAACCTTTTGGGAGTTGATGCCCTTCACCAGGGAGTTGAACTGGAATTTGAATACAGGCCATGGGAGATTTTAACTATAGATGGGATGTTTTCTTATGGAGATTGGAGATGGAGCAACGATGTGTTGGATGTACAGTTCTTTGATGAAAATCAAGACCCGATTGAAGAAGTGGATTTATTTATAGAGGACACTCCTGTTGGTAATCAGCCTCAAACCTCAATGGCATTGGGTGTAAATGCAGAAGTTTTGCCAAGAACTTTTCTTCGTGGAAACTTTAATTATTTTTCAAGAATGTATGCCCAGTACGATCCATCTTCAAGAAACGATGAGGATATTGAATTTACCGATCCATGGGAAGTGCCAGATTACGGTATTTTTGATGTAGGTTTAACACATAATTTCTCTTTTGGTGCTTTTGATGCCACTATTAATGCAAACGTATTTAACCTGTTAGATACTCAGTATATTTCTGATGCCACTGATGGTACCAGAAGAGTAGAATATGTGGATGCTAATGGTCAGGACAGGGTAAGGTTGGTTTCAAATGCGCAGAATGCTTCCGTATATTATGGTTTTGGACGTACATATACAGTAGGAATGAAGATTAACTTCTAAAAAAAATAAAAATGAAAAAAGTATATTTAATATTCGCTTTACTAGGAACTGCTTTGTTTTCCTGCGAGCCTATGGATGATCTCCAGGCAGAGGCAAATGAAGTAATCGATAACACTTTAACTGCTGGAGAAGCAAGTTATACCTTAGCTGAAGAGGATTATGAGGCTGTAGGGATCGATGCTACCGAAGGTTTCAACAGTTATGAACAGGCACAAACATTAGTTCCGGATGTATTGAATAATGCATTTCCTGTTTATCAAAATGGAACTTCTATAATTACCTCATTTAATGTCTATGATCCAATTGTACCCACTGAATATTCAGTTACAGAAGAAGATTACGCCGCTGTAGAGAATGAAGTGGGATACTTTGTCTCAACCTCAAAAGTACAAGATTTTCTTGAGTACAAATTTGAAGGTGCTGAAAATGGGGATATTGTGGAACTTACCTATAATGCAGTAGCTAATGAAATTACTTTTGACATTAGCGCAGAAGATTTTGATCTTATAGAAGAGGAGTTAGGTGACACTTACCCTGATGCTGCTTCAAGTGCTGCTAATTACAGCAATTTTGACCGGAGGGAAGGTACTGATGCTTACTGGAGTAATGATATGATTCTGGAAGCTATTAATGTTGTTCTTTTGGAAAACCTCGAAAATGTTGAAGGCCAACCTTACAATGTAAGTTATGCTATTTTTGATGGCAGCGCTGGGACAGAAAGTATGACAGTTGAATTTAATGGTAATAAATATGTTCCTGCCGCTGGAGTTACCTCCTACGAAATAACTGATGCAGACTTCGACTTAATTGGTGAAAGATTTGCGGATGAGTATCCTGAACCAGCTTCAAGTGCTGCAAATTATAACAATTTCGATATTAGAAATGGGAATCCAGCGTATTGGAATGAAGTTATGATTCTTGAAGCGTTAAATGTAGTATTATCTGAAAATTTTGAAGATGCAGAGGAAGGCGCCATGTTCGAGGTAAGTTATGCTACTTATAGTGGTTCATCTGGTACCGGTATGATTTCCGTTATAAAGGAGGGAGATGAATACATTATAAATACTAATCCTGTTCCTGTAGCAACGGTTGAAACTACAAACGTTTTTGCATATACCGGAGATTCCTGGAACATGCCTATAACTTTAACTTCTGAGAATTATACCGAAATGGGCCAGTCGGAGCCTATCTTTGATGATGAGGAAGAAGCTTTATATAAAATTGGAATTTACCTTGGAAGACTCTATCCATATGCTTTAAGTGGTAGTTCGGCAGTGGTGGCATATAATTTGGATAGTGAGGAAAGTATAAGATATACTTTATTTACATTGCAGGATGGGGAATGGTTAGGTGTTCCTCAAGTAATAGAAGCTACACTACAATTTGCAAAAACGGATGGTGTTTGGGTTCCGGATAATACTATAAAATATTCTTTGACAGGATCAGATTATGGAACTATAGCTGCTGCGTTGGAAGATGAGTACCCAGATCCTGTGAGCAGTATGGAAAATTATAGTAATTTTGACAGAAGGAACGGTAATGCCGCCTACTGGAGTGATGAAATGCTTGAGGAAGCGATGATAATTCTGCTTAATTCAATAGCGCCTAATGCAGAAGTTGGTCAAAAGTATGAGATCACTTACGATGTTTATAATGGAAGTAATATAACCGAAACTATTACTCTAATTAAAAACGATGCGGGTAATTGGGTTAGGTTTGTAGAGGATTAAAATTAATAAATAGTATATAGTTATAGTTTTAGCCTCTTACCTTTTAATTTTAAGGTAAGAGGCTAAATGCTTTAAAATAATTAAGTATGAAGAACAGATTTGTAAATTTATTTTTGCTGATTTTTATAGCCAATTTCCTTAATTCTTGTAGTGGTGACGATTCGGTTACCGGTGGCGAACAATCAGATAAGGAAAATGAGACATTAAATGCAGTTGATGATGAACTTTCAGCGAAGGAAGGGATGCCGCTCATTTTAGACGCGTTGCTTGATAATGATGCATTGGTGGGAAACGCAAGGATTTTTTCTTTTGATTCAGATACCAGTGAAGGTGGAACGGTTGAAGATAACAGGGACGAAACCTATACTTATACGCCTCCAGAAGGTTTCCAGGGAGATGATACTTTTACCTATACTATCTGTATTCCTGGGAATGCAGATGTTTGTTCCACAGCTACAGTAACAATTATAGTAGGGGATGCAGGAGAACCGATTGCGGTTGATGATACTTATGAAACTGATGAAGATAAGGTTTTAACTATAAAAAATTATATGAGTAATGATGATGCAATTGATAATGCAACTATTTCAGAAGTAAATACAGAGGGTACAAACGCATCAGTTGTTATAGAAGATAATGGAGATTTAATCTACAGCCCTGCTGAAGGTTTTTCAGGAGAAGATAGCTTTACTTATACCATTTGTGACGATGATGAAACTCCTAATTGCTCTACAGCTACCATTATGGTTACTGTTCAGGATACTGGATCTCCAACAGCAGAAGATGATAACGCAGTGATGGATGCCTCGAAATCTGAAAGGACTTTTAGTAACCTGTTAAATAATGATGATCTTCTTGATGATGCCACAATCTCTTCAGTAGACGGAGCTCAAAGCCAGGGCACTGTAGTTCTTAATGAAGATGGAACGGTTACCTACCGTCCCGCTTCCGGTTTTACAGGGGAAGATACTTTTGCTTATACTATTTGTGACGACGATGCCGAAGCGACCTGTTCTACCGCAACAGTTACTGTTTCCGTCATTGAAGCGATAAGCTTTAATATTCCATCAGAACTGGAAGATTATTATGAGGATATGGTATTCTCTGCAGATGCAGATCTTACCTATCAGTCCCTTTCTCAGTTTACAAATGAAATGCATACTACACAGCTGTCTTATACAGACAGGCATGATTATTTGTATGATGCCGATGCCGATCCAGATAATCCGGATAATGTGATTTTAATGTATTCTGGAGAAAGCAGGCCAGATGATGAATTTCAAACCCAGGAACCTCCAGGAGAAGGAGAAACTTTTAATACTGAACATATCTATCCTCAGTCTAAGCTCAATTATGAGATAGCTGAAAACGATCTACACCATATGAGGGTAGCCGATATTGAATTAAATTCCGAAAGGTTAAATTATCCTTACACAGATGGCAGTGGTAGCTATAAGTTAGTAGATGGCAATAAATGGTTCCCGGGAGATGACTGGCGTGGCGATGTGGCCCGTATGGTTATGTATATAAATCTTAGTTATGGCGACTCTTTTGATGAAGTAGGCTCTCTTGATCTTTTCCTTGAATGGAACAGGGAAGATCCGGTTTCTGCTTTCGAGATTCAGCGAAATAATGTGATTGAAGGTGCACAGGGCAACAGGAATCCTTTTATTGATAATCCTTATCTTGCAACCCTTATATGGGGTGGACAGGCAGCAGAAAACCGTTGGGAATAAATTCCCCAGCTGTTTGGAATTCTAAAATTCTTTTTTGCTTATAAATCAAGCCCCGGCCACCGGGGCTTTTTTATTTTATTAGGTATATTTACCGGAAAAACTATCTCATGTACGCTACCATTCAGTTTATACATTCTTATTGGGCTTATTTAGTACTAATTGTGCTCCTTGTTGCTACTTTTAACGCCATTATCGGTTTTGCAAGTAATAAGGAATATGGCGCAACAAATTTTAGAATTGCCCTGTTTACACTTATCGTTTCGCACATTCAGCTGCTGATAGGAATTCTATTATATTTTACTGCTCCATATTTTAGGATGTGGGCAGAAGAAGGAATGGGAGGTATTATGGCCGATGATACTTTGCGTTTGTACAACGTAGAACACCCGTTAATGATGCTTATAGCCATTATACTCATTACTATTGGATACTCCAAACACAAGAAAAAGCTTACCTCCAGGCCTAAATTTAAAATCCTGGCTATTTTTTACACCCTGGCTTTATTGGTTATATTGACCCGAATTCCTTGGGCCGCCTGGTTTTAAATTCCCATCCCCGACCCTTCTCCAGAAGGGCAGGGAGCTAAAAAATTGGCGGAATGCTGCCAGAGAGACTGGGTCATCCTCCCCCTTCGGGGGAGTTAGAGGGGGATAGGGATCTTATCAAATAGACAAAAACAGGAAAATGATCGCTGTAGCCGCCGGTATAGCCACTGTAACCATAACTGCGGAATGGATAACCTTTGTATTGCCCGTTCGGGGTGATAAGATATTCTTTATTGAAAATTCCGGCTTTATAAAAATTAAAGCTGCTGAAATCATCGTCCGTTAAAGCCTGGGACAAAATGATCTGGTCAAATAAATTCCAGCTGTCGCGGTAGGCTAAAGTTCCATGGCCTTCCTTCAGCATTTTTTCCATTGGGTTATACAATTCCTGAAATTGTAGGTTTTCCTTCGATGCCTTTGTCTGTAATACTTTTTTAAAGCTTTTGTTGGTTGGGTCATCATTAAAATCGCCCATGCTGATAATTTTAGCGTAAGGATCTACCTGATAAAGAGAATCAATAATCTGTTTATTCAGAAAAGCCGCTTTTTCCCGCCGGTAACTACTTTTTGCCTCGCCGCCGCTTCGGGATGGCCAGTGATTTACGATAAAGTGTGTTTCTTCTCCATTCAGCAGCCCGCTTACCACCAGCTGGTCTCGTGTATAAATACGCTTGGAAGGATCTTCGGCTTCATAAAGCATTAACCTTCGGGATTGGGAATTCAGCGGAGTGAAAATCGACCTTCTATAAAGCAGCCCCACATCCACTCCGCGGCTGTCCGGCGAGTCATAATGAATAATTCCATAGTCTTTCGAAGAGAGGTTAGGATGACTTACCAGGGCTTCCAGTACCTCAAGGTTTTCGATTTCACAAATTCCAATAATTGCCGGGGAACTTCCTGTAACTTCCGCGCCTATTTCAGAAAGTACCTTGCTTATATTGGCAATTTTATCGCGGTACTTTTCCTCAGTCCAAAAATCCTTTCCGGTAGGCGTGCGGTCATCATCAAAAGTCAATGGATCATTTTCGGTATCAAATAAATTTTCAACATTATAGAATGCCACGGTCAAAATTTTGTAAGATCTGTTTTCCTGTCCCCGGGCTATTTCAACCGAAAAAAAGTTGGCAATGATCAAAATACCCAGGAAATATGGACTTTTATGCTTTTTCATTTAGTAAGAAAAATAGTGCTTTTAAGTTGTTGAAAGTATGAAAGTTATATGAAATAATTATTTATATTCGTTCGCTTTTTATGCATGAATGGGAAAAAATATAATTCTGATTCTGCTGCTTAATTGGTTTCCCTACATTTCAACTTCGCAGTCAGCTTCAATAGAAGGTAGTGTGGCAGATAGCTACACGCTGGAAGCTTTAAATTTAATAAATGTTTTAATTGAAGGTACTTTTCTGGAAACAGAAACTGATGCCGCAGGTCATTTTATTTTTAATTCTGAAGAACTTCCCCTGGGAAACCAGGTGCTGGTTTTTACAAAATCCGGTTACGAGATTCAGCGTATTCCAATAGTGATTGAGAATGCTCCTAAAAACCTGGACCTCATTTTACTTATTCCCAATTTTACTGAGGAGCAGCGGCAAATAAGCACCATAAGCCTTTCAGATAATGAATTGAATGAAGAGGAGGGAAGTTATGATAATCTTGCCGGTCTATTACAGGCCTCCCGAGATGTTTTTCTGAATGCAGCGGCTTTTGACTTTAGCGCCACCTTTTTCCGGCCCAGGGGCTTCGATAGTGAGCAGGGAAAATTGCTTATTAATGGCATTGAAATGAACAAGATTTTCAATGGCCGGCCACAATGGAGTAACTGGGGCGGACTAAATGATGTGCAGCGTTCGCAGATATTTTCTATGGGCAGCTCCCCTTCCGAAGTAAGTTTTGGCGGCCCCGCCGGCACCACCAATATTATTATGCGGGCTTCAGAATATGGCGAAGGCGGCAGGATTTCTTACGCTGCTTCGAACAGGAGCTATACCGGCAGGATAATGGGAACCTACAATTCCGGCGAATTGCCAAAAAACTGGTGGTATTCAGTTTCGGTTTCCAGAAGGTTTGCTGAAGAAGGCTATACGGATGGGACTGTTTACGATGCTAATTCCATTTTTCTTGCGGTGGAAAAGAGGTTGAATTCAAATCACGCTCTCAATTTCACCGCTTTTTATACTCCGAATCTTCGCGGGAAATCTTCCGCAAATACAGAAGAAGTCTTTGAACTGAAGGGTCGCCGCTATAATTCCTTCTGGGGCTACCAGAATGGCAAAATCCGTAATTCCAGGATTAGGGAAATTAAAGAACCTGTTTTTATGCTTAATCATTTTTGGCAGGTTTCAGAAAAAGTTCAGCTTAACAATAACCTGTCCTACCAGTTTGGCAGCGTGGGCAATTCCAGGATTGACTTTGGCGGGACTAATCTAGCCGTTTTAAATGGCCAGGAAAGTTACATTGGCGGTGGAGCAAATCCAGATCCTGCCTATTATCAAAAGTTGCCTGGTTATTTTCTACGTTTTGATGATAATGCCAATTACGAGTCGGCTTATCGCGCCCGTGAAGATTTTATTGAAAATGGGCAAATTGACTGGCCGGCTTTATACGCGGCAAATTTAGGTTCTGCTGCTACTGGAGGGAATGCTATTTATGTTATTGCTGAAGATCGTAATGATGACCAAACCCTTACTGCTAATTCTATTCTTACGGCACGGCTTAGGGAAAATATTGAGCTTAATGCAAAGGCTAGCTATACTTCTTTGAAAAGCGAAAATTACGCGGCGGTTAAAGATCTTTTAGGTGGAACAGGTTATCTGGACATCGACTTTTTCGCGGAAGGAACTTCCGCATTTTCTGAAGCAGATGCCGCTCAAAGTGACCTTCAGAATAGGAATAATATTGTGGAGGAAGGAGACCGGTTTAAATATAACTATGACTTAAATGCGGAAATAGCTGAAGCTTTTGCGCAAATTCAGTTTAAATTCAATCGGGCCGACTTCTTTATTGCCTCAAATATTTCTCAAACCGCTTATCAGCGTAACGGACTTTTTCAAAATGGGACATATCCGGAAAACTCTTTAGATAAAAGTGAAGCCTTGAATTTCACCAATTTCGGCTTCAAAGCCGGCGGCACTTACAAATTCTCCGGGAAACATCTTTTTAGTCTAAATTCGGCTTACTTCACAAAAGCACCAAATCTGCGGAATTCCTTCTCTAATTCCCGGCAGAACAATGAAGTTGTGGAAGGCCTGGAAAGCGAACAATTACAATTTGCCGATTTAAGTTACCGCTTTCGTTCACCAAAACTCAACCTGCGCCTTACCGGCTATTATGCTGAAATTCTTGATGCCACCGAAATCTCCTTTTATTATGCGGACGGACTTTCCGGCCTGGGAAGAACCGGAACCACAGCATTTGTTCAGGAAGTCTTGACCGGAATAGACAAACAACACTTGGGAGTGGAATTTGGCGCTGAAAGTCAGCTGACTTCCACAATTAAACTCAAAACAGCAGCTGCAGTCGGGCAATATATTTATTCAAATAACCCTAATCTTTACCTCACTTCCAGCAGTTTTCAGGATGCTGTGGATTATGGGGAATCCTATTTGAAGAATTACAGGATTGCCGGTGGCCCGCAACGTGCGGCGCAAATAGGCTTTGAATACCGCGATCCGGATTACTGGTGGTTTGGGACTACAGTGAATTTCTTCTCTCATGGCTTTGCAGATGTAAGTCCGTTAAGCAGAACGGCAAATTTCAGGACAGATTCTGATGGTTTGGCTATTTTAAATTATGATGAACAGCTGGCGCGGCAGATGTTGAAGCAGGAACAATTTGATGATTATATGCTGGTAAATGCGATTGGCGGCAAATCCTGGCGGATCAAAGATTATTACCTGGGATTTTTCTGTAGCCTGAATAATATTTTTGATGTATTGTACAAAACCGGAGGTTTTGAGCAATCCCGTAATGCCAATTTTTTAAGCCTGAAGGAAGATTATGAACGGGACCAGCCGCTGTTTGGTTCCCGCTACTGGTATGGTAACGGCAGTACGTATTATATGAACTTTTATATACGGTTTTAAACGTCCTGCAAGGTTTCCAAAACCTTGTAGGTATAAGTAGAAAGGGAATATTTCTGCATGAGGTTCAATACCTACAAGGTCGCAAAGACCTTGCAGGAAAGTACCTGGAATTTGAATTTAAATGATGAGATTATGGAAGACAGTAAATTAATGTCGGTCAATTATATATTTAAATATGGAAAGGTCTTATCTCCTGCAAGGTTTCCAAAACCTTATAGGTATTAAGAGGAGGTGCAAAACTTGTCTCGCGATCTTCCGGGCACCTATTTGGGCTATCAACCGGGATGTTAATAATTAAACAATTTACAGGCTTTATTATGAAAACAATTTTACATAAAACGCTCTTTGGAAGCATGGCAGCAATAATCCTGCTTTTTACTTCCTGCGTAAAAACCGACGATTTTGATCTGCCTGAAATTGAGGAAAGCGAGGTGTTGGTAGATGGGAACCTCACCAGCATTTCCGCAGTAAAGGGAAATTTCAATCTTGAAACAGGGAAAATTTATACTTTTCAGGATACTGATATCTATTTTGAAGCCTACGTGGTTTCCAGTGATGAAGGCGGAAATTTTTATAAAGAGCTGGTGCTGCAGGATAAACCGGAAAATCCCACTGCGGGAATTGTGATGTTGGTAGATGATAATTCCCTCCACGACAATTTCAACTTCGGAAGAAAAGTATTCGTGAAACCGGATGGCCTGAGTTTGTGGTATAACAATGGGGTGCTTCAGCTGGGGATTCAAAACAGGGGAGACGTGGTGGCCATTCCCAATTCTTTGATCGATAATCATCTTATCCGTTCTGAAATCACTGCGGAAATTGTTCCGCTTAAATTAGAGATTACCGACTTCAGTGAAAACTATAAAAATCTTTATGTGCAGGTGGATAATGTTCAGTTTAACCGAAACTTGGTGAGGGACGAGCATATTTTTTCTTTCGCATCAGAAAATATAGATGAATATGACGGTTTTCGGCAACTGGAAAGCTGTGAATCCGGAGCGACCACAATATTGGCTACGAGTACATTTGCCGATTTTAAATCTTTGCTGCTTCCGCAGGAATCGGGAAGTGTAAAGGCAGTTTTGAGCCGGGATTTCTACGATGATTTTTACGTACTGGTATTAAATTCTCCTCAGGATTTGAATTTTTCTGGTGAAAGATGCGATCCTGAATTCTTTAAATGTGGAGATCATCTGGCTGAAGGGCCGGAAGTGATCTTTAATGAAGATTTTACCGATGTTACTACATTAACCGCTTTGGCAAACCGTGGCTGGCGCAATGTTAACGTTAGCGGAGGCAGTGAAAAGTTCAAGCCGGGAACCAGGAATGGCAACCGCTATTTCAGGATTTCAGCATATAATACTACTGAAAACCTGCTGGAGGCGTGGCTGGTTACTCCTGGCATTAATCTGGACCAGAGCAGCGGAGAAGTTTTTTCAGCAGATGTTATGGCTTCTTTTGATAATGCTACGATACTTAATATTTATGTCAGCACTAGTTTTACTGGTAATCCTAAAACTACTGAATGGCAACTACTGGAAGCGAATATTCCAATGGGGCCGTCCAGCCAGAATGCTACGGCATTTACCAATACTAAAATCGATATTTCCTGCCTTGAAGGCACGGTCCATTTCGGTTTTCATTATCTTGGTGGAATTCCTGACAAGACCACCACTTATGATGTGGATAATGTGAGGGTGACCGGGTTTTCTCATTAGAATTGGTGCTTCTTGTACAGTTTACAAGGAACTTACTCCCTTACCACCCCAATTTCATAAACTTCATGAATGTTCTCATCCTGGTAATTCAGATTTTCTTTTAGGTGCTGAATAATAGCTGATTGTAATGCTTCATCTGAAATAACCGTGTCTTTAGGCAAAACAGTGGCCTGGAAGTTCACCGTAGGTTCTCCATTAATGGTAGTATTGGTAAAATAAACATTTTTGTTAATAATCCTGATATAATCCAGCTCTTTAAGATGTTTGTCTAAGGCTTCGGTAAGTTCGGTATTCATACTTGCTTTTCGGAGAAACGGCGGCTGGCTGAATTGCCAGAACATCATCGCTCCTATCCCAAGAAAAGCTATTATACTGGTGAGAATCATTAGTTTTTTACTGCCCTGCAGGAAACGAATTCCTTTTGGCGTAACTTTTCCGTAGAAATAAAAAACCAGCGTGGCTGCGAGATGGATACCAAGCAGCTGCAGTATGATCCTGAAAATACTGCTGAAAACAATTTCCCAATCCATTAAATACAGGCCGGCTCCAACAAGTCCTACAGGTGGTGCAAGAGACGCAGCCACTAAAATTCCAACGGCGGCACCAGAGACGAGGCTGTCCCTTTCTGACTGGCAGATGTTAATGGCTCCCGCAAAGCCCGAAATAACTGGAAGGAGTAGCGCTACTTTAGAAACATGGCTGACTTCTATCATGAGGGGCGTTAAGGTTTCCAGAGGAAAAATCAGGGTTAGGATAAAGCTGGTTACAATCCCGCTTAACATGGCCAGCCCGTAGCGCTTTAGGCTGCTTATTAAAAGTCGCATTTTTCCCGATGCCGTGGCCAGGGCAGCATTCATGGCGGGGCCTGCGAATGGTGCAACCAACATGGCGGCAACAAGCAAGTAAACGGTGGTGGTGTAAAGGCCAATCCATACGATTATGCCCGCCGCGACAGAATAGCCAATCAAGCCAAACATAGAGCCCACGCTTTGGATCCCGCCAAGATAGATTTCCATAGAACTTTTAGGTTTTACATCGGCTACCTGCTCTGGAGCTTCACTTGCGGGAGGATAAAGGGTGATAACACCTCGTGGAATTAAGCTGATTTCCGGCTCTTCAAAATCATCCAGTTTTTTTAGAAAATCGTTTACTTTGTTATTGGGAAGGTAAATCAGAAAAACATCTTCTTTTTCTGAAGAGAGATCTATTGTATTTTTTCCTTCAAATTCTGAAACCGCGTCTAAAATTTGATCTTTATGACCCTTAGGTACCTTTATGGTAAGTTGTCGCATATTTTTACCGTTAGAATAAAATCTTCTTTAAGATAGAAAATGCCAGAAAAAGTTAAAGCCGGATTAAGGCAATTTTAGGTTTTAATAGGAAAGGCTTCCTGAAAGAATATGTGGTCTAGTTTAGGTAACGCCAGAAACGCTTAAGTTTGGTAATCTCAAAGCCATTCTCGACTGCGCCCGAAGTAACAAAAATTACTTCAACCTAAATATAAGATTTCATTCAGACCTCACAGGTTTTTAAAACCTCTGAGGTCTCTTTTCCAGCTGTATTATGCCTCTACATCTTCCTCTTTTTTCACCCTAAAGTCCAGCGGTTCCAAAACTTTTAGAGCAGCTTCTATAGAAGTAATCTTATCAAAAGTAAGCAGCAACCTGAGCCCCGCACGGGTTTTTTTCTCCTTCATCGTGCATTTGTTGCGGTGCGTTTGTACGTACTGCAGCACTTTGGTAAACGCACTGGTCTGGTAAAACCGCGACTGCTGGTCTGAAATAAAATAACCAATCATTTTCCCCTGCTTCAGCACTACCTTTTCCAGGCCTATTTTTGAAGCGATCCATTTAATACGTACGCTGTTGAGCAGGTCAACAGCCTGGGTGGGAAGTTCTCCAAAACGGTCGGTAAGTTCAGCCTCAAATTTTTGCAGTTCTTCTTCTGAAGTGATATTGTTAAGCTGGGTGTAAAGGTTCAGCCTTTCAGAAATGTTATTGATATAATCATCAGGGAAAAGGATTTCGAAATCGGTATCTATCTGCGTGTCTTTTACAAAAATCTTATCCTCCACCTTTTCGGTTTCGCTATACAGTTCCTGGAATTCATTTTCCTTCAGTTCTTCAATGGCTTCGTTCAGGATTTTCTGATAGGTGTCAAAGCCAATTTCATTGATGAAACCGCTTTGTTCGCCGCCCAGTAAATCCCCGGCCCCTCGAATTTCAAGGTCTTTCATGGCAATATTAAAGCCGCTGCCCAGTTCAGAAAACTGCTCTAGTGCCGTCATTCTTTTTCTTGCATCTTCCGTCATCGCAGAATATGGCGGAGTGATAAAATAACAGAAAGCTTTCTTATTGCTTCGGCCCACCCTGCCGCGCATCTGGTGCAGGTCTGAGAGGCCAAAATTATTGGCGTTATTGATAAAAATAGTGTTCGCGTTGGTCACATCCAGCCCGCTTTCCACAATGGTGGTGGAAACCAAAACATCAAATTCGCCATTTATAAAGCTAAGCATGAGTTTTTCCAGCTTTTTGCCCTCCATCTGGCCGTGGCCAATCCCTATGCGGGCATCGGGAACCAGCCGCTGTATCATCCCGGCCACTTCTTTAATATTCTCAATGCGGTTATGGATAAAAAAGACCTGGCCGCCACGCTGGATTTCATAAGACACGGCGTCGCGTATGGTTTCTTCGGAAAATCTTATCACACTGCTTTCTATGGGATAACGGTTTGGCGGCGGAGTGGTAATGGTAGACAGGTCCCTGGCGGCCATTAAACTAAACTGAAGCGTACGTGGAATTGGCGTTGCCGTAAGCGTTAGCGTATCTACATTCTCCTTTATGGTTTTTAGTTTATCTTTTACCGCAACTCCAAATTTCTGCTCTTCATCCACAATCAGCAGCCCGAGATCTTTAAATTTCACCGATTTATTTACCAGCTGATGTGTACCGATTACGATATCAATCTTCCCATTTTCAAGATCCTGAAGGGTTTCCCGCCGTTCCTTCGCGGTACGGAAACGGTTAAGGTAATCTACGGTAACCGGGAAATCCTTCAGCCTTTCGGTAAAGGTCTGGTGATGCTGAAATGCGAGAATGGTGGTGGGCACCAGTACGGCTACCTGTTTGCCGTTATCTACGGCTTTAAAGGCGGCACGAATGGCCACTTCAGTCTTTCCAAAGCCAACATCGCCGCACACGAGCCTGTCCATGGGGCGTTCGTTTTCCATATCTTCTTTTACCGCATGGGTGGCCGTACTCTGGTCTTGCGTGTCTTCATAAATAAAAGATGCCTCCAGCTCGTGCTGTAAATAGGAATCGGGCCCGTAGGCAAAACCTTTTTGAAGCCTTCTTTTGGCATACAATTCAATTAAATTATAGGCGATATGCTTAACACGGGCCTTGGTTTTGTTTTTAAGGTTTTTCCAGGCGTTGCTCCCCAGTTTGTAAATCTTGGGAGGTTTGCCGTCTTTCCCATTATATTTTGAAATTTTGTGCAGCGAGTGAATGCTCAGGTACAAAATATCGCGTTCGCCGTAAATCAGTTTAATGGCTTCCTGCATCTTGCCTTCAACGTCTATTTTCTGAAGTCCGCCAAATTTTCCAATTCCGTGGTCAATATGCGTCACATAATCGCCTACTTCCAGGTTGGTGAGCTCCTTTAGTGTGATCGCCTGCTTTTTGGCATAACCGTTCTTCAGGTGAAATTTGTGATAGCGCTCAAAGATCTGATGATCGGTGTAACAAACATTTTTGGCTTCTTCATCTATAAACCCCTGGAACATCGAGAGTACTACGGTTTGATACTTTACTTCCCGTTCCTGGTCATCAAAAATGTCATGGAAACGTTTCGCCTGTTGCTCGCTTACGCAAAAAATATAATTGGAATACCCGTTTTCCTGGTTTTCAATAAGATTGTCTATAAGCAAATCGAACTGCTTGTTAAAAGAAGGCTGGGGCTTGGTGTTGAATTCAATACTTTTCCCATTATTTGCCGTCGTATCTTTTAAAAAAGCCTGATTGCTTAATTCTACCACCGCAAAATCCAGCAGCTGTTTTTTGATAATTTCAGCATTGCAGAAAAGTTCTTCGGGTTCGCTGTGCTTTACTTCTTCAGAAAGGCTTTTAAAAGCTTCTTCAGCTTTGCTGAAAAGCTTGTCCAGTTGAGCAGAAAATAAGTCCAGGTTTTTAACAAAAACAATCGTATTTGCCGAAATATATTTCAGAAAACTTTCCCTTACCTCGTCCAGCTGCTTGTTTTCAACGTTCGGCATTACAGAGATTTTCTTCACCTTATCTGTAGAAAGCTGGGTTTCCACATCAAAACTCCTTATGCTGTCTACTTCATCCCCAAAAAATTCTATCCGGTAAGGCTCATCATTACTAAAAGAAAATACATCTATTATCCCGCCGCGCACAGAAAATTCTCCGGGTTCAGTCACAAAATCCACCCTTTTGAACTTGTACTCAAAAAGCACCTCGTTCACAAAATCGATAGAAAGCTCGTCGCCAACGGCAATTTTAAGGGTGCTGCGGTCCAGTTCCTTCCGGGTAACCACCTTTTCAAAAAGCGCATCGGGATAAGTGACGATAACCGCTGGTTTTTTACGGGAATTTATACGGTTTAGAACTTCAGCCCTAAGTAAGACGTTGGCATTATCAGTCTCTTCTATCTGATAAGGCCTGCGGTAACTGCCGGGGTAAAAAAGCACGTGCTTTTCTCCAATTAGCTGCTCCAGGTCATTCAGGTAATAGGCGGCTTCTTCCTTATCGTTAAAAACCAGCAAAAACGGGTTTTCAGCTTCTTTAAAAGCGTTGGAAATCACAAAGGAAAGGGAGGAGCCTACAAGGCCCTTCAGGTGAAGTTTTCCTTTGCCAGAATCTTTGGAAAAATCGATAGAGGCGATAGCATTTTGCAATTCCTGCTGTGGCAGGGATTGTGCAAAGCTTTGGGCAATAGCAGATTTACTCATTCCTGCAAAGATAATTCCTGATATTATGCCTTCCAACACCTCAACATTTTTTTAACTATTTAGCAGCACCACAAGTTTTATCATTTTAATAACATAGGAAATGCGAAAGCTTGGCTATTTTCAGGGAAAAATAATCATCTCCAGCCACCAGCTTGCTTATGTTCTTGCCAGGATAACCCTGGGGCTTAATTTTCTTTTGCATGGGCTGGTGCGCATTCCTAAGCTGGAAAAGTTCGCTTCGGGACTTGCCTCGGGATTTGAAGGCACGCTTATGCCCTTGGCCCTGGCTGAAGCTTTTGCATATGTTCTGCCATTTTTAGAATTTCTCATCGGGCTGCTTATTTTAGCAGGTTACAAAACAAAACATGTACTGGCGGCAGCGGCTGTGCTAATAATGTTGCTCATTTTTGGAAGCGCGTTAAAAGAAGACTGGGGAGCAGTGGCCACGCAAATGCTCTACGCCCTCTTTATTTTTTTCCTGTTGATTTACCTGGAATATAACCTGCTCGCGCTGGACACCAAATCAAAAAAGAAGATTGATGGATTTACAACTAAAAGATAAAAAAGTTTTCATTTCGGGCTCCACAAAGGGCATAGGCCTGGCCATTGCCAAATTGCTGGTTGCTGAAGGAGCAAAGGTAATTATTAACGGCCGTTCCCGGGCATCTGTAGATAAGGCTTTAGCTGAAATAAGAGGGGAGTATTCTTCCGCAGAAATTGACGGGATGGTATGCGATTTTGCAAAACCTGACGAGATTGAAGATTTAATTGCCGGTATTGCCGAAGTGGATGTGCTTATCAATAATGTAGGGGTTTTTGGGAATAAAGATTTTATGGATATTACCGATGAAGACTGGAAGCGCTTTTACGAGATAAACGTACTGAGCGGGGTGCGGCTTTCACGGGCATTCCTGCCGGGAATGCTCGAACGGGACTGGGGCAGGATCATCTTTATTTCCAGCGAAAGCGCGCTGAACATTCCCGTGGAAATGATTCATTACGGAATGACCAAAACCGCGCAGCTGGCTGTTTCCCGCGGATTGGCTGAAACCACCAAAGGCAGCAATGTTACCGTGAACAGCATTTTGCCCGGCCCTACTTTTTCCGAAGGAGTTAAGGAGATGACTTCCGGGAATGATAAGAACAGGAAAGAGATTGAAAAGGAATTTTTTAAAGAGGCGCGGCCTAGTTCCATTATTCAGCGTTTTGCCGATCCAAAAGAAGCTGCCAATATGGTGGCTTACGTGGCCAGTCCATTGTCTTCAGCCACTAACGGGGCTTCATTAAGGGTAGACGGGGGAGTGGTGAAACATATATAATAGAAAATGCTAACAATAAAAACTGGGATAATCTCAAGACTTCTTCATCTTGGCAAGCGGGCTGGTTGCCCTGTTTTTATAGCCGTGGTAAGCAACAGCTAAAAAGAGCAATATAGCTCCTGCCATAGCGGTCCACGCCAGGATTTCATTTTCCGCGGAATGTCTTACAAAAATAGCCACCAGAACCCACACACCAACAAGTGCAAATTCCCTCATATTGCGGGTATAAACCATGGCGAGGTTAATCAACGTAGCTATAAGAATCATCACAACTGTCCATTGCACTTCAGTTAAAAACCAGCCGTCCCAGTTGATTTTTGCTAAATACGCTGCAATATTCGCGATAGTGGCCACAGCAATCCAGCCGGAATAGAAACAAATTGGCCACCATACCAATGCAATGGTCTTTAATGGTGCGTCCCAGCGTTCCATATTGGTGTTCAAAATAATTTTGATAAGGGAGAATATGATGATGAGCATCAGGAGCACAGAGATTCCCGTTGCTTCATAAAACCAGGCGAAGATCCAGGCGGCATTACAAAAATTGGCGATGGCGAACCAGGGGCCGGTGGCGAGGATATCCTCTGTTTCTTTATTTTTAAAGGCCCGGTAAAGCTGGAAACCGCAGTAGGCGAGCAGTGACAGGTAAATAACCCCCCAAATGGAAAAAGCGTAACCGGCAGGCGTAAAGAGGTTAAAATATCGCTCACTCAGGCTTTGCATGGTATTACCGTTAAGTGCTACCGCCTGGGTATAATAGCTGGCGAAAATGGCAAAAATTAACGAGATGAAGTTCAGGATTGAATATTTTTTTGCCATGGCTCTGTGGTTATGCTATTAAAATTACTTCATTTTTTGTAATGGCGAAGATTTGATCTTCTTTTTCAGGCTGCATCATATAATTTCCGGTAAACTCGCCAAAAGCCGGAAGAATAAGCTGCTGTGGGGATTTGTAGAAACAGCGCAGCTTAAGCGCCTGCCGCCCCCTTCCTCTTAGCCTGAAACCGGGATGGATATGCCCGCAGATATTAAAAAAACCATCTTTTTCTTCAGGATGATGGGTGAGCAAAAAGTGGTGGATGTGCCATTCAGAAAAGATGCGAATCCCCAGTTCTTCATATTTTAAAGGAGAAATCACATCATGGTTGCCGGCAATAAGGATTACTTCGGAAGAAAGAGCTCTCGTCCAGTTTTCAAAAAGCTGCCATTCAAAATTAATGGAACTGTGGAACAGGTCTCCGAGAAAACAAATTTTCTGAGGCTGAAAATGATTAAAAACAGCATCGAGTTCTTCAAAATTTTTGCTGATGGCATTTTGGGGAACGGCGCTGCCATATTTCCTGAAGTGGCTTATTTTGCCAAGGTGCGCATCGCTGATGAGCAGCATGTCCTGCTCCCGCCAGTAAGCCGCGCCACATGGGTGGAGTTCAAAATTGTTATTCTTTATGGTAATGGTCATTTTGTGGGGTAATCTTTAAGCCAAATCCCTGTTTGCAGGTTATAATTTATGAAGGATTTCGGCTGCCTTTTCTAAAGTTTCATCAGTTTTCGCGAAACAGAACCGCAGCTGCTTGTTGTCTTTTTGTTTATAATTAAAAACTGAAAGCGGAATGGAAGCCAGTTTGTGATCTATGGTTAGGCGCCTGGCAAAATTGGTATCTTTTTCATTAGTGATTTTCTCATAATTTAAGATCTGGTAATAGGTGCCCTGGGCCGGTGTTGATGTAAATTTAGAACCTTTTAAAAGGCTGAGGAATTTATCCCTTTTCTGCTGGTAAAAGCCGGGCAGCTGGAGGTAATTTTCAGGAGTTTTTAAATATTCGGCAAAGGCGTGCTGCATGGGATGGTTTACGCAAAAAACAGTAAGCTCATGAATTTTCCAAATTTCCTTCATCAATGCTTCAGGGGCCACGCAATAACCCATTTTCCAGCCGGTATTATGAAAAGTTTTTCCGAAGGAGGAACAAATAATGGCCCTTTCAGCTAAATAGGGAAAGCGGGAGGCGCTTTGGTGTTCGCGTTCATCAAAAATAATATGCTCATAAACCTCGTCGCTAAGCAGGATGATATCGGTTCCCTTCAGCAGAATTTCCAGTTGCTGCATATCTTCTTTGGAAAAAACCGTGCCGCTCGGGTTATGCGGAGTGGTGATAATAAGCATTCGTGTGCTGGCAGTTATCATCTCCTCTACCTCCTGCCAGTCGATCTTAAAATCTTCTCCCTTCATCTGCACGGGAATAACTTTGCCGCCACTGGCTTTAATGGTAGGTTCATAACTGTCGTACGCTGGCTTAAATACAATCACCTCGTCCCCGGGATGAACAAACGCCGTGATGGCGGCATAAATGGCGCCCGTAGCACCGGCGGTTAACGTTATCTCGGAATCGACTTTATATTTCACGCCATACAAATGGTCGATTTTAGCTGAAAGCTGCTCTCTAAGCTGCGGGATGCCGCTCATTGGCGGGTATTGATTATGCCCTTCTTTCATGGCTTTAAAAACCAGTTCTTTTAGGGTGTGGTCTGTATCAAAATTCGGGAAGCCCTGGGAGAGGTCTATGGCGTTATGTTCCCGCGCCAGGCTGCTCATTACCGAAAAGATACTGGTCTTGCCTTTTGGCAGTTTTGAAGGGAGTGCGCTAAAATCGGGCATAGCTTAATTTTTAAATAAGATGCATAAAAAATCCCGAATTCAGAAAGAATCCGGGATGGAATTATTTTGGTGGTGATGAGGGGCTACCCTTTGGTGGTAGCTCTCATGAATTCACGGTTCATCCTGGCGATGTTTTCCAGAGAAATTCCTTTAGGACATTCAATTTCGCAAGCGCCGGTGTTGGTGCAGTTTCCAAAACCTTCAGCATCCATTTGCCTTACCATTGCCTTTACACGCTCGGTAGCTTCAACTTCTCCCTGCGGAAGAAGGGCGTATTTAGAAACCACTGCCGAGGTAAAGAGCATGGCGCTGGCATTTTTACAGGCCGCCACACAGGCTCCGCACCCAATACAGGTTGCCGCGTCAAAAGAAGCGTCGGCATTCGATTTCTCTACGGGAATGCTGTTAGCGTCTATGGTGTTTCCTGAAGTATTTACCGAAATGTACCCCCATGCCTGCTGAATCCTGTCGAAAGCGCTGCGGTCTACGATCAAATCCTTGATCACCGGGAAGGCTTTAGCTCTAAAAGGTTCAATTACGATAGTATCTCCGTCTTTAAACGACCGCATGTGCAACTGACAGGTAGCCACAAGCTTATCGGGCCCGTGGGGCTCCCCGTTAATTTGAAGCGAACAGGATCCGCAAATTCCCTCGCGGCAGTCATGGTCGAACTCTACCGGTTCTTCTCCCTTTGCCACCAGGCTTTCATTCAGCACATCCAGCATTTCGAGAAAAGACATATCACCTTCAATTCCGTCTATTGGATAATCTACCATCCTGCCTTTGGCATTGGCATTTTCCTGGCGCCATATTTTTAAGTTAAGCTTCATGTTTAAAGGTATTGAGTAAAGAGTATTTAGTATTGAGTAAACGAAATTCTCACTACTTAAATCTCAATTCTATTTATAACTTCTTGTTTTTAATTCGATATTGTTGAATTCCAGTTCTTCTTTATGAAGCCTGGCTTCACCTATATTCCCGGTGTATTCCCAGGCTGCCACATACCTGAAGTTTTCATCGTCCCGCAAGGCTTCTCCTTCTTCAGTCTGGTACTCTTCCCGGAAGTGCCCTCCGGCAGATTCGTTCCTGTGCAGGGCGTCCTTTGCGAACAATTCTCCTAGCTCAAGGAAATCTGCCACCCTTCCTGCTTTTTCAAGCTCAGAGTTCTTTCCGGCTGCTGTTCCCGGAACTTTTACGTTTTTCCAGAAATCTTCCCTAAGGGCCACGATTTCTTCCAGGGCTTCTTTTAGTCCCTGCTCGTTACGGGCCATTCCGCACTTGTCCCACATAATGCGCCCCAGCTTTTTATGATAAGAATCTACAGAGTTCTTGCCCCCGGCATTCATCAGTTTTTCAATACGTGTCCTCACATCTTTTTCCACAGCATCAAATTCCGCAGAATCGGTTGGGATCTTTCCTGTTCCTATATCTTTAGAAAGGTAATCTCCAATGGTGTAAGGCAATACAAAATAACCGTCGGCCAGTCCCTGCATTAAGGCGGAAGCTCCAAGCCTGTTAGCGCCATGATCAGAGAAATTGGCTTCTCCGGCAGCGTAACATCCGGGAATGGTGGTTTGCAGGTTATAGTCCACCCAAAGACCACCCATGGTATAATGCACCGCGGGATAGATCATCATTGGAGTTTCATACGGATTTTGATCTACGATTTTCTGATACATATCAAAAAGGTTTCCGTATTTAGCCGCAACAGCTTCTTTTCCTAATTTAGTAATTTCTTCTTTTGAAGGGTTTTTATGCCCCATGGTAAAGGCTTTCTCTTTTCCATAACGCTGGATGGCGCTGGCAAAATCAAGAAATACGGCCTCACCGGTTTTATTTACACCAAAGCCCGCATCGCAACGTTCTTTGGCTGCCCTGGAAGCCACATCACGCGGCACAAGGTTACCAAAAGCAGGATAGCGGCGCTCTAAATAATAATCTCTTTCATCTTCGGAAAGGTCTGTAGGTTTCTTTTTGCCTTCCCTAATGGCCTGAGCATCTTCTTTTTTCTTAGGAACCCAAATCCTACCGTCATTCCGAAGAGATTCAGACATTAAGGTAAGTTTTGACTGATGGTCTCCGGTAACCGGAATACAGGTTGGGTGGATTTGCGTATAACAAGGATTGGCAAAATAAGCACCTCTCCTGTGAGCGCGCCATGCCGCCATTACATTGCTTCCCATAGCGTTAGTAGAAAGATAGAATACATTCCCGTATCCACCTGAAGCCAGTACCACAGCGTGAGCCGAATGTCTTTCAATCTCGCCGGTAAGCATGTTACGCGCAATAATCCCCCTTGCTTTACCGTCTACCAAAACAAGGTCCATCATTTCATGGCGGTTGTAGGAAAGTATCTTCCCTCGGTTTATCTGGCGGTTCATTGCAGAGTAGGCTCCCAGCAACAACTGCTGTCCTGTCTGGCCTTTCGCGTAAAAAGTACGGGAAACCAGCACCCCTCCAAAAGAGCGGTTATCAAGTAATCCACCATATTCACGGGCAAAAGGAACTCCCTGTGCCACACACTGGTCAATAATATTTCCCGAAACCTGGGCAAGGCGGTAAACATTTGCCTCGCGGGAACGATAATCTCCTCCTTTTACGGTATCGTAGAAAAGCCGGTAATCTGAATCCCCGTCTCCCTGGTAATTTTTTGAAGCGTTTATTCCTCCCTGCGCTGCGATAGAGTGCGCCCGCCTTGGAGAATCCTGATAGCAGAAGGTTTTTACATTATAACCAAGTTCTGCCAGGGTAGCCGCGGCGCTACCACCTGCAAGTCCTGTTCCTACTACAATAATATTGATATTACGCTTGTTAGCAGGGTTAACAAGATTGATGTTATTTTTATGTTTCTCCCATTTTTCCTCAAGAGGTCCATCCGGGATTTTTGAATCTAAAACTGCCATAAATCGTACGTATTAAGCGTTATTAAAATAGTGAAAAAGGGCTATGAAAATGAATCCTATGGGAACAATTATCGAAAAAGCCACTGTAAAACCTCTTAATCCCTTAGAATACTTGTTGTGCCATCCCACCGATTGGAAAGAAGATGAAAACCCGTGCAAAAGGTGAAGGGCCAGGAATATGAAAGAAAGCACGTATAGACCTGTTCTTACCGGGCTACGGAATTTTGCTATTAATTCTGGATAATATCTTGTAGCATCATCGGGATGTGTTTCAAAATATTTGTGCGTGATTTCAGGAAACCAGAAATCATAAAGGTGAAGCCCCAAAAAGGCCAATACCACAAGGCCGGTGAACAACATGTTTCTGGACATCCAGCTGGTGTTGGTGCTGGGTTTAAAACTTACATATTTAATATGCCTCGCCTGCCTGTTGTTGTATTCCAGAACAAAGCCCAGGATAAAATGAAAAAACACCCCGGCGATCAAAAGCGGTTGCAGAAGGAATTGCACATAAAAATTAGTTCCCATAAAATGGGAAAACTGGTTAAATGCATCTGCGCCGAATACGGAGGTGAAGTTAATTACTAAATGCTGTGCTAAGAACAAGACCAGGAACAGTCCGGATAAGGCCATAGCAAATTTTCTTGCTATTGTAGAATTGAGAAAACCACCCATTTTGAATTTTTAAGAAATTTAACGGCAAAAGTAAGCCTCATTCTTATTTTGGGCAAGTATTAATCCTTATATTGAACCTTATTTAGAACCAGTTTAAAGAGATTGGCAGCTTTTCAACTTTTTAGAACCAGGCCTTTAAGGTTCGGGCTTTTTGTACGACTTAACAGGTTTATCTTCCTTCATTTTGCAAAAACTTAACGAGGCCCAATGCTTAAATTGCTTAATTTCATGCTGCAATTATTTTGTGACTTAAATCCGTTTTGCGATGGAGTTTATAGACTACTACAAATTACTGGAGCTGGATAAATCTGCAAGCCAGGCCGATATTAAAAAAGCATACAGGAAACTAGCCCGCAAATACCACCCAGATCTTAACCCGAATGATAAGGAAGCCCAGCTCAGGTTTCAGCAGATAAACGAGGCTAACGAGGTGCTGAGCGATCCCGAAAAGCGCAAGAAATACGATAAGTACGGGAAAGACTGGAAACATGCCGAGCAGTTTGAAGAAGCCAGAAAGCAACAATCTGCCGCGGGAAGCAGCGGCTATGGAGGCTTTGGTGGCAGCCAGGGCTATAGCTATTCGGGGAATTTTGAGGAAGATACTTTTTCTGATTTTTTTGAACAAATGTTTGGAGGCGGGGCGAGAACAAGGGGCGCGGGCAGAAGGCCGCAGTTTAAGGGGCAGGATTTTAACGCCGAGCTTCAGCTAAACCTTAGCGATGTTTATACCAGCCAGAAGCAAACGCTTACCGTGAATGGGAAAAATATCAGGCTTACCATTCCCGCTGGGGTAGAGGATGGGCAAACCATTAAAATAAAAGGCCACGGCGCGCCAGGTATCCAGGGCGGCCCGAAAGGAGACCTGTTTATCACCTTCAATATTATAAACAACACCAAATTTAAGCGGGAAAAGGAAAACCTTTACAGCACCGAAGAGATCGATCTTTACACCGCGCTGCTGGGGGGCGAGCTTACTGTAGATACTTTTGGCGGGAAGGCAAAGCTGAAGGTGAAGCCCGAAACACAGCCTGGCACAAGAATAAAATTGAAGGGGAAAGGTTTTCCAAAGTATAAAAAAGAGGGGCAGTATGGGGATTTGTATATCACTTACAAAGTAAAGATGCCCACTAATTTAAACGAAAAGGAAAAAGAACTGCTTAGGCAGTTGCAAAAATTACGCTCATGAATTTAGAAGAACTCATCCCGGCAGAAAAGATTTGTACGCAATACCAGGTGGAGCACACTTTTATCCATTCGCTACATGAAAGTGGGCTTATTGAGGTTGTTACTGTGGAGGAAACCCAGTATGTTCACTGCGACCATCTGCGGAATTTTGAAAAGATGATGCGGCTTCACCGGGACCTGCACATCAATATAGAAGGTTTGCAGGCGGTGCAGCAACTCCTGGAGCAGGTACAGCAACTGCAAAAGCAAAACAGGAAGCTGCGCAACCGCTTAAATTTGTACGAATAAATATATAGAGTCCATTAGTTACTTACTTTAAATTTAATTTTTGAAGAAAATGTCAGGTTGAGCACAGTCAAAGCCAGAATTTGACTATCAGGAATTCTGGACTGCGCCTGTCTGCCGCTCAGGCAGGCTCGAACTGGCGGTGGTGATAAATTTTAAATTATGAGTATTTACCCGCTGTCCTCTCGGGTTATTTAATGCTGAAGGATTTTTCAGCGGAATCGCCATTTACCTTAATCTCTACAGTATATTTGCCTTTTGGCAGGTAAAATTTTTCGTCTTCTGAAGCAGTGAGCTTTTCTTCCAGGCTTTTGTTGAAACGATTTATCCTTTCTTCAGAAATGGAAAGATCGTAATTCACTTCGTTAAAACCTTTTTCAGCTTCAACTTCAAAAGATTTAAGCACGAAGCCTTCTTCAGTTTTAATACTGATTTCCGCATTGCCGGAAGAGGCAGAGTAGAAGGTGAACTCAGTCTCCGGAGTATAAGGATCCAGCCATTTGCTGTAACTGTTGCCCCATCTGGAGGAAAACTGGATATCGGCTACTGGCGAAATCCAGAGCTTTTTTGAAATCTTTTCTTTGTTCATTTCAGAAATTGGCGTGATATCGGCAAGGTACAGCGAGCGGCCATGGGTGGCAACAATCAGGTGGTTTTGGTTTTCCTGTATGCGCAGGTCGTGAACCGGCACATTTACAAATCCGTTGCTAAAAGGCTCCCATTCCTGGCCCCGGTTAAAAGAAATATACGCGCCATCATCTGTGCCCAGGTAGAGGATATTTTCGTTTTCAGGATCTTCGCGAATCACATTGATTGGCGCCAGTGGTAAATTTCCTGCAATGTTTTCCCATGTTTCACCGTAGTCTTCAGAAATAAAGATATAAGGAGTGAAATCGTCCCAACGATAGCCGTTCAAAGTTACATAAACCCGTTCTTTTTTATGTTCAGAAGCAATTATGCGTGAGACCCACAGGTCTTTGGGAAGGCCTGCAGTAATATTGGACCAGCTGCCACCGCCATTTTTTGTTACCTGAACAACACCATCGTCACTGCCGGTGTAGAGCAGGCCAAACCGGAAAGGGGATTCACTAATAGTTGAAAGTGTGCCGTAGGGAACATTGCCTTCTTTTCCTCCTGCCGTAAGATCTGCGGAAATCACAGTCCAGTCATCACCCTGGTTCATGCTTCTCAGCAGTTTGTTGCTGCCCATATAGAGGATGTCCTGGTTGTGGGGAGATAATAAAATTGGAGCCTGCCAGTTAAACCGATATGGTTTCTCGCCCAGATTGTGCCTGGGCTGGATGTAATCCCGCTCATCGGTTTCCTGGTTTATCCTGAAGTAATTGCCAAACTGAAAGCCGGTGTAGACAAGGTTCGGGTTTCGACTGTCGATTTCTACCTGCATGCCATCTCCTCCCAGTAATTTTTTAAAAGGATAATTCCCGCTCACCTGCCAGTCCGTCGTTTCTTCACTGGTATGCGCGCCAACCCATACGCCGTTGTCCTGAAGACCGCCGTAGATGTTATAAGGCTGGGCATGGTCTACATTAACAGAGTAAAACTGCCCTACGGCGGGGCTGTTCCTAATCATCCAGTGTTCCCCGTCGTCATAGGTAATATTTACTCCCCCGTCGTTGCCGTCGATAAGATGGCCACTTTTGTTTGGATTTATCCACAGGGCATGATGATCGGCATGCACATTATCGGCGTCAATAGAGGTGAAGGTTTTCCCTCCGTCTTTAGATTTTAGAATCGGCACTCCGTAGATGTAAATCGCGTCCTCATTTTGTGGGTCAACATGAATCATCCCGAAATAATACCCGTAGCTGTAATATAGATCGTCCAGGTAATCTTCATGGGTTTTTTGCCAGCTTTTCCCTCCATCTTCGCTTTTATAAACCTGGGCGCCAATTACGGGAGTTTCAAATAAATCTGAATTGGCATCTTTCAGGTATAGTGCGAGATCTTGGGGTACAGCTTCTCCCGCTTTAATCATTTCCTTTACACTTTCAGCCGAATATTTTTCCTGAAAATTATTCTTCCGGAGAAATGCTTCCAGGTCTTCATTTTTGATATTCAGGAATTTTGTAGTAGACATATTCTCAAAATCGGCTTTGGTAAGGCCTTCTTCTTTATCCTTTTCTTCTTCCGCCGGGCGATGATTTTGGTTATCGACTATGGCATAAAGCGTATTATCATTAAAAACCGATAGTCCAATTCTCCCTACACCTTCTCCTGTGGGAAAGCCCGAATCTTTATCGCTAAGCAAAGTCCAGGTTTCACCCGCATCTTCGCTCTTGTAAATTGCGCTGCCTTCTCCCGAGCCTCTAAAATTCCAGGCTTTGCGATCTTTGTCCCAGGCTGCGGCATACATGATGTTGTAATTTTTGGGCGAGCTTGCCACATCTATAATCCCGGTATGGTCATTAATAAACAGGGTTTTGTTCCAGGTCTTTCCGCCATCAGTGGTTTTAAAGACGCCTCTTTCTTGGTTGGAAGAATATAAATGGCCAGTGACTCCTACCACGATCTCCTCAGGATCTTCCGGGTTAATTAGGATCCGGCTGATGTGATGAGAATCCGGCAGGCCCATAAATTGCCAGTTTTCGCCCTTGTCTTCAGATTTTAATATCCCCACCCCGGCATAAGAAGACCGGGAGGCGTTTACCTCGCCCGTTCCCAGCCAGATGCTTCCGTTTTTCCAGTCTACGGCCACATCCCCGATATTCTGGGTGGGCGCATTATTAGTTACAGGTATGAAAGAATTCCCGTTGTTATTGGTGTACCACAGTCCGCCGGTGGCATAGGCAACGTAGAATTCGGTCGGATTTTCAGGATTTACAGCAAAATCTACAACTCTGCCGCTCATAATGGTGGGCCCAATATTTTTAAGCGGAAGATTTTTTACGGTGGAAGTATTGCTTAGTCGGGATTTGTGTTCAATGGCTGCTTTTATTTCAGCTCCCGAGGAAGCAGGTTGTTGGGCAGACGAAAGAACAATGGTGAAAAAGAGAAAAAGAGGGAAGAGGAGTCGCTTCATTTTAGAGGAATAAAAGTTAAGCCTGTCAAATTATACAAAAGCTTGTCATGAACAAAATTTTTATCGCTGTTAACAGCATTTGCCTGTAAAACTTTTAATTTTGAGGAAATTGAAAAAACAAACCATGAAATACGATCAAATCGATTCGATACTCTTTATAAAAAACCGTAAAAACTTCATGGCTAAAATGAAGCCTTCCAGCCTTGCGGTTTTTAATTCCAACGATATTTATCCCATTGGGGCAGACAGCACCCTGCCTTTTGAGCAAAACCGCGACCTTTTTTATTTAAGCGGTGTAGACCAGGAAGAAAGCATCCTAGTGCTTTTTCCGGATGCCCCAAAGGAAGAGCACCGGGAGATCCTGTTTTTAACCGAAACCAATGAGCATATCGCCGTTTGGGAAGGGGAGAAACTTACCAAGGAAAAAGCTTTTGAAGTGAGCGGGGTAAAAACAGTTTACTGGATGAAGGATTTTGAAAAGGTTTTCTTTGAAGTAATGACGCAGTGCGACACGGTTTATTTTAATACCAACGAACACTACCGTTCTGCCCATAAAACCGAAACCAGGGACATGCGCTTTATTAAATGGTGCAAGGAAAAATATCCTGCGCACCAGGTGGCAAAAAGCAATCCGATCCTTCAGCGGTTACGCTCGATAAAAGACCCTATCGAACTGGAGCTAATGCAAAAAGCCTGTGATATTACCGAAAAAGCTTTCCGCAGAACTTTAGGTTTTGTAAAACCGGGCGTTTGGGAATACGAAATTGAAGCGGAATATTACCACGAGATGATAAGGAACCGTTCCCGCGGATTCGCGTATACGCCAATTATCGCCAGTGGTAAAAATGCCAATGTGCTGCACTATATTGAAAATAACCAGCAGTGTAAGGAAGGAGAACTTATTTTGCTGGATACCGGGGCAGAATATGCTAATTACGCCAGTGATTTGTCCCGAACGATCCCCGTTTCAGGAAAATATACCAAGAGGCAAAAGGAAGTTTATAATGCCGTAAACAAGGTGAAGAAGGAGGCTATTAAAATGCTCGTTCCCGGCACCATGTGGGCCGAATATCACAAGGAAGTGGGGAAACTAATGACTTCAGAATTGCTCACGCTCGGGCTGCTGGACAAGGCAGATGTGCAGAATGAAGATAAAGACTGGCCGGCATATAAAAAATACTTTATGCATGGCACTTCCCATAATATTGGACTGGACACCCACGATTACGGAATTTTAACAGAACCTATGATGGCGAACCAGGTATATACCGTTGAGCCTGGAATTTATATTCCTGATGAAGGCTTTGGGATAAGGCTTGAGGACGATGTGGTAATACAGGAATCTGGCGAACCTTTTAACCTGATGAGGAATATTCCTATTGAGGCAGACGAAATTGAAGAATTAATGAACGCCTAAAATCGCTATTCATCAGTATGGAACTGCCACGAATGCACTCTGTGAATTCGTGGCTTTTAATTTAAATTGCAATGATAGTAAAATACAGAGATGCCGAAATTCATTTCACTTCCCAGGGGAGTGGAAACCCGCTTCTTCTTTTGCACGGATTTATGGAATCTTCCAAAATATGGGAGCCTTTTGTCCCTACACTGGCCGAGCAGAGGCAGGTAGTGTGCATAGACCTTCCCGGCCATGGCGAATCGGGCAGTTTTAACGAGATCCATAGCATGGAAGATATGGCTAAAGCCGTAAAGGAGGTGCTGCGGCACCTGGAAATTCAGAAAGCTGCTGTGGCTGGCCATTCGATGGGGGGATATGTGAGTTTGGAATTGTATAAAATTTTTCCTACCCTGTTAAAAAGTTTAACGCTGGTAAATTCATCGCCGGAAGACGACAGTGAAGAGCGAAGAATAAACCGGGAACGTTCTGTGAAACTGATAAAGAAGAATAAGGAGGCATTTGTAAAAATGGCCATTTCTAACCTTATGATGCCGGAGAATTATAAAAAATTCCGCCCACAGGTGGAACGCCTCATCGCGGAGGCTTCAAAAATGAGTGTACAGGAGATTACTGCGGCCACAAGAGGAATGAAAATTCGTACAAATAATGTGCAGTCATTTGCGGGAATGAAATTGCCAAAATATATAATTGCAGGGAATGACGATCCGTTAATGGATATTGAGCGCCTGAAAACACTTGCAAACACTACAGGTGCTGAACTTATCCAGTTTTCGGGTGGCCATCTTTCGTATATTGAAGAAGAAATGGCGTTACTGAAATTTTTACACTTTATCGAATAATTTAAGCTTTTTGTCTGATTATTAACTTTTTTTTATAATTTTAAATTTCAGAAACAAGAAAATCAATCCTTTATGAAGAAAAAAGATCCGAAGTTGTTTTCGTTCTCGAAGGTTTTGTGCAGGCTCTTTGGCCATAAATTGAGAGTGTCAAAAAATGTAACCGAACACATTCATGAATATAAATGTGCCAAATGCGGAATGGAAATGACAGATACGGCCAATGGTTTTCTGGCGCGGCTCACTCCAAAATTTAAGGAAACCAACGATTATCTGGCAAAAATCCATAAAAGAAGAAGGAACCGCCGTCGTATTTTCGCAGAAGCTTCTTAATCTTCCTCTTCTTTTTCCATAGAATTCCATCCCCTGGCAATTAGTGGAATTTTTGTGTTTGCCCTGGTAATTAAATGCATTCCTTCATTTTCTTCGGTCATATGCCCGATCACGGTCATATTTGGATTGCCTTTAATCTTATCGAAATCGGCCTGGGAAATGGTGAACAGCAGCTCGTAATCTTCCCCGCCACTTAAAGCCATAGTGGTGCTGTCTATATTAAATTCCTCACAAACCGAAATTACTGCCGGATCCAGCGGAATTTTATCTTCATATAAATTCACTCCGGTTTTGGAATTTTTACAAAGATGGATCACTTCAGAAGAAAGTCCGTCGCTAATATCGATCATGGAAGTGGGTTTCACTCCCAGCTCCTTCAGTAAAGGCGGCATGTCCTTCCTGGCTTCGGGCTTTAGCTGCCTTTCAATTAAATAAGTGTATTGATCCAGGTCTGGCTGGGCATTTGGGTTGGCCTTAAATACCTGTTTTTCCCTTTCCAGGACCTGAAGGCCCATATAAGCTGCACCTAAATCTCCCGAAACTACCAGTAAATCATTAGGTTTTGCGCCATCTCTATAAGTAATTTCATCTGGTTTGGCATGTCCAAGCGCGGTAATGCTGATGATTAATCCTGAAGTAGAAGAAGTGGTGTCTCCGCCTACCACATCGATATTGTAAATTTCAGCCGCAAGCTGTATCCCTGCATAAAGTTCTTCAAGGGCTTCTACGGGAAACCGGTTGGAAACAGCAATAGAGACTGTGATCTGCGTTGCTTTTCCATTCATCGCATAAACGTCTGATGCATTTACCATCACGGCCTTGTAGCCAAGGTGTTTCAGGGGCATATAGGCGAGGTCAAAATGCACTCCTTCCACCAAAAGATCTGTGGTAACAATACAATGCATTTCTTTAAAATCCAGTACGGCGGCATCGTCTCCAATGGCTTTTTTTGTGGATTCGAGCTTTGGGGCAAAATTCCTGGTAAGATGATCTATAAGTCCAAACTCTCCTAATTCTGAAAGGTTTGTCCTTGTTTCCTGACTATTATCAAACATAACTTGCGCTTTAGTTAATGCAAAATAAATGAATATTAATTCAAATGCCGACTCCTGCAAGCTGTTTCTGTAAGGAATATTGGATTTTTTTAGATTTTGGTCCAGGAAGTTATCGGTTTTCACAGGAAGTTTGGCTTGAGGCGCAAAATATTGTTTATCAAATATTTAAATTTGATTTGTGATAATTGAAATTAATCGACCTTACCTATTAACCTATTCTTAAAACAAATGTGCACACTATGGTAAAACGCTTGTTTTGTAGTATATTTGTGCCCGAAAGAATTAATCTTTTTAAGCTATGATAAAAGTAAGCGAGGACGCGAAAAAAAAGATAGCCGCATTGATGACGGAGGAGGGTTTTGACAATGTTCAGGACTTCGTGCGTGTAGGTGTTAAAAGCGGTGGCTGTTCTGGTTTGTCTTACGAGTTGAAATTTGACAAATCCAAGGCAGAAGATGATAAAGTTTTTGAAGATAATAATGTAAAAATAATTGTAGATAAACGCAGTGTGTTATATCTGGCGGGTACCATTTTGGAATATTCCGGCGGATTAAACGGCAAAGGTTTTGTTTTTAACAATCCCAACGCCCAAAGAACCTGCGGGTGTGGGGAGAGTTTTTCACTCTAAAAAAGTTAAGTTAAAAGTTTAAAAGTGAAAAGTTTCAAAAGTAGATGGCGAAATTTAATTCCTTTGAAGAAATTATTGCCTGGCAAAAGGCGCGGGAATTAAATTCAGAAATTTACAAGATTACAAGTAGTGGTCTTTTTGGGCAGGATTTTGATTTAAGAGGACAGATAAGAAGGTCTAGCATTTCAATTTCCTCAAATATAGCGGAAGGTTTTGAGAGGGAAACGGCAAAAGAATTTATACGCTTCCTGTACAAAGCTAAAGCTTCAGCTGGAGAGTTTCGTTCTCAGTTGTATTTAGCTTCAGATTTGGAATATTTGAAGGGTGGCGAATTTGAGAGATTGAATATTAAGGTATGTGAAATTTCAAAGTTGATTAGTGGTCTGATAAAATATCTTACATCAACTTTAACTTTTTAACCTTGGACTTTTCAACATTAAAACAACATTATGGCATATACTGAAGACGATTTAAAAAAAGAGCTCGAGACCAAAGAGTATGAGTATGGGTTCTATACAGATATAGAATACGATACTTTTCCTGTTGGGTTGAACGAGGAGATAGTGCGGGCAATTTCGAAAAAGAAAGAAGAGCCAGAATGGATGACGGAGTGGAGGCTGGAAGCCTATCGTGCCTGGGAACAGATGGAAGAGCCGGAATGGGCAAATGTTCATTATGAAAAGCCGAATTTTCAGAACATTTCCTATTATTCAGCTCCAAATAAAAAGCCGAAGTACGACAGCCTTGATGAGGTAGATCCCGAATTGCTGGATACTTTCAAAAAGCTTGGTATTTCTATAGATGAGCAAAAGAAACTTGCCGGAGTGGCCGTAGACGTGGTGATGGACTCTGTTTCGGTAACTACCACTTTTAAAAAGACGCTTGCTGAAAAAGGCATTATTTTCTGCTCAATTTCAGAAGCTATTAAAGAGCACCCCGAGCTGGTGAAAAAATATATAGGAAGCGTGGTGCCGAAAAAGGACAATTTCTATGCTGCTCTTAATTCAGCAGTTTTTAGTGATGGTTCTTTCTGTTATATCCCGAAAGGGGTAAGGTGTCCAATGGAGCTTTCTACCTATTTCAGGATTAACCAGGCTGGTACAGGCCAGTTTGAACGTACCCTTGTGGTGGCAGAGCCCGGAAGTTATGTGAGTTATCTGGAAGGATGTACCGCGCCAACCCGCGATGAAAACCAGTTGCATGCCGCTGTAGTTGAGCTTGTGGCGCTGGACGATGCAGAAATTAAATATAGCACCGTACAAAACTGGTACCCCGGGAATAAAGAGGGGAAAGGCGGGGTTTATAACTTTGTGACCAAGCGGGGCTTATGTGAGAAAAATGCCAAAATCAGCTGGACACAGGTGGAAACCGGTTCTGCGGTAACCTGGAAATATCCTTCATGTGTGTTGAAAGGTGACAATTCTGTAGGGGAGTTTTACTCTATCGCGGTTACCAACAACTTTCAGCAGGCAGATACAGGTACCAAAATGGTGCATTTAGGGAAGAATACGAAGAGTACCATTATTTCAAAAGGTATTTCCGCGGGAAAATCGCAGAATTCCTACCGCGGCCTTGTTCAGATTAATAACCGGGCAGAGAATGCAAGGAATTTTTCACAATGTGATTCCCTGTTGATGGGCAACAAATGTGGTGCGCATACTTTTCCTTATATCGAAGTAAAAAACAAAACTGCCCAGGTAGAGCATGAGGCCACAACCAGCAAAATTGGCGAAGACCAGATATTTTACTGTAATCAGCGCGGAATTGATACTGAAAAGGCCATTGCCTTGATCGTGAATGGTTTTAGTAAAGAGGTGTTGAATAAATTGCCGATGGAATTTGCGGTGGAAGCCCAGAAGTTATTGGAAATTTCCCTTGAAGGTTCGGTAGGATAGAAGTGGGAATTGTAGAAGTAGGAAAAATGAAAAAGTTGTTGAGTCTTCTAATGCTTTTATTAGTATTAGTTGGATGTGAGGATGAGGATCGCCGCGATCTTGTTGCTGAACCTGAAGCTGAAGAAACAGTAGACAGTATCCCCACTCTTGTAGGAGATTTTATTTTTGTGGCTGATGCCGGGGTATTGAGAGGAAAAGATTTTGTTTACGGAGTAAAAATAGACTCTATGGCACAGGTTCTTACTGAAGAAGTTAAGCCATTCAAAACTGAAGAATTTGATATGGTTAAGGTGAAGGTGAAGGCTAAGATTGAACCAAACCGCCGCCAGGAAGGCTGGAAGGAAGTTGTGGAAATTAGAGAAATATTAGATATTCTGGAGGATAAAAAAACTCCTGAAAATCAGGAAATAGAAGAGTAGTTTAAATCAATCCCGATAATGAGCGGGATGCATACCATATAAATATGCTTAGAATAAAGAATTTACACGCGAGTATTGACGATAAGGAAATTTTAAAAGGGATTAACCTTGAAATAAATCCAGGGGAAGTTCATGCGATTATGGGGCCTAACGGTTCAGGGAAAAGTACGCTTTCTTCTGTGATTGCAGGGAAAGAAGAATTTGAAATGACCCAAGGGGAGATTACTTTTGAAGGTACAGATCTTTCTGAACTGGATCCGGAAGAAAGGGCACATAAAGGAATCTTCCTTTCCTTTCAATATCCCGTGGAAATTCCGGGGGTATCGGTTACCAATTTCATGAAAACTTCCATTAATGCGCATAGAAAGGCTAATGGGCTGGAAGATATGCCGGCCAACGAAATGCTGAAGCTTATCCGCGAGAAATCGGAAATGCTGGAAATAGACCGTAAATTCTTATCCCGCTCCTTAAATGAAGGTTTTTCAGGAGGGGAGAAAAAGCGTAACGAGATCTTCCAGATGGCCATGCTTGATCCTAAACTTTCTATTCTGGATGAAACAGATTCTGGTTTGGATATTGATGCCTTAAAGATTGTGGCAGACGGGGTTAACAAACTTCGTAACGAAAATAATGCGGTACTTGTAATTACCCACTATCAGCGATTGTTGAATTATATCGTGCCAGATGTTGTACACGTATTGGTAGATGGGAAAATCGTTAAAACCGGTGGCAAGGAGCTGGCATATGAGCTGGAAGAAAGAGGTTACGACTGGGTGAAGCAGGAGGCCGTATAATCAATTGAAAATTTGAAGATTTTTTTCAATTTGCAAATTGAAAGTTTGAGGTTTGAAAGCATGGCTTTAAACCTTAAACCTTAAACTTGAAACATTAAACATGGAATTAAAAGATAAACTGGTATCGTCATTTTTGGCTTTTGAAGAAGATTTTGGGGCCGATAATGAGGTACATCAAATAAGAAGTCAGGCGATTAAAGATTTTGAGGATTTGGGTTTTCCAAGCAGAAAGGAAGAAGCCTGGAAATATACTTCCCTCAATTCCATCTTAAAGCATGATTATAGTGTTTTTCCGAAGAAAGAGGAAGCTATAGAGTATCGTGAGATCAAAAAATATCTTATTCACGATATAGATACCTACGACCTGGTTTTTATAGATGGGATCTACTCTTCGCATCTTTCCCAAACCACGCATGATAAAATTGATGTTTGCCTGATGTCTTCGGCTTTAAACAAGCCGCAGTACAAACCCGTGATCGATAATTATTTTAATAAACTAGCTCCTAAATCAGGTTTAAATTCTTTGAATACCGCCTTTGCTAAAGAAGGCGCATTTATTCATATTCACAAAAATAAACTGGCTGATAAGCCTATACAGATCATCAATTTTTCTACCGGGAACGAATCGGCTTTGCTTGTGCAGCCGCGAAATTTAATTGTGGTAGACGAGAATTCCCATGTCCAGATTATAGAGCGCCATCAAAGCCTTACCGACCATCCTGTGCTAACGAATTCAGTAACTGAAGTATATGCTGATAAGCGGGCAATTGTAGATTATTATAAGATTCAGAATGATAAATCCACCGCTTCGCTTATAGATAATACCTTTATCGAGCAGAAGTCTGAAAGCAACGTTTCGGTACACACTTTTTCCTTTGGAGGCCAGCTTACCCGCAACAATCTTAATTTTTATCAAAAAGGGGAGCGTATAGATTCTACTCTTAAAGGAGTGACGATAATTGAAGGAAAACAGCATGTAGACCACAATACGCTGGTGCATCATGTAGAGCCAAACTGTGAAAGTCACCAGGATTATAAGGGCATTTTTTCAGATAGGTCTGTAGGTGTTTTTAATGGTAAAGTGGTGGTAGAGAAGGAAGCGCAAAAAACCAATGCCTACCAGTCTAACAACAATATTTTGGTAGATGATAAGGCTACCATTAACTCGAAGCCACAGCTGGAGATTTTTGCCGATGATGTAAAATGCAGCCATGGTTGTACCATAGGGCAGCTGGATGAGGAGGCTTTATTTTATCTTCAGTCCCGCGGAATTCCTAGAAAAGAGGCCCGTGGCCTGCTGATGTATGCTTTTGCGAATAACGTGCTGGAGAGTGTAAAGATCCCGGAAATCAAGAAAAGAATCAATAAGCTTATCGCTTTAAAACTGGGAGTGGAATTAGGTTTTAACCTGTAATTGCTGCCGTAAAGTAGCAACTGAAATTTCTTTCCTTTAACTAAAAATATTAGAATGAGCATTGCTGCTGAAATAGCTTTTGACGTAGAAAAAATCAGAAAGGATTTTCCCATACTTCAGCGTGAGGTAAATGGCTATCCGCTGGTTTATTTCGATAACGCGGCCACTTCCCAAACGCCGCAACAGGTTATTGATGTAATCGCAGATTATTATTCTAATTATAATGCCAACATTCACCGCGGGGTGCATACGCTTTCACAGGAGGCTACAGATAAATATGAAGCTGCCAGGAAAACCATTCAGAAGCATTTTAATGCTGAAAAGCCTTATGAAATTATCCTTACTTCAGGCACCACCCATGGCATTAACCTGGTGGCGAGTGGTTTTGGTTCTTTGCTGAAGAAAGGAGATGAAATACTTGTTTCTGCCCTGGAACACCATTCCAACATCGTTCCGTGGCAGATGACATGCGAAAAAAGTGGGGCAAAACTGAAGGTGATCCCTATGAATGAAGATGGGGAAATCGTGTATTCAGAATTTGAAAACCTGCTTTCAGAAAAGACGAAAATCGTCTTTTTAAACCATGTTTCCAACGCTTTGGGAACGGTGAATCCTATCAAAAAAATTATCGATAAGGCGCACGAGAAGGATGCGGCGGTTTTAATTGACGGGGCACAGGCAGCGCCACACATAAAAGCCGATGTCCAGGAGCTGGATGTGGATTTTTACGTGGCTTCAGCTCATAAAATGTGCGGACCTACGGGAGTGGGCATGCTCTACGGAAAAGAAGAATGGCTTAAAAAGCTTCCTCCATACCAGGGCGGCGGCGAGATGATCGCGACAGTTACTTTTGAAAAAACCACCTATGCCGACCTGCCGCATAAATTTGAAGCCGGAACGCCCAATATTTGTGGCGGAATTGCTTTTGGGGCAGCGCTGGATTACATGAATGCCATAGGTTTTGATAAGATAGCGGCTTACGAGCAGGAATTACTGAAATATGCTACGGAAGAATTGCTGAAGATTGATGGGATGAAAATCTACGGAATTGCAAAGGAGAAAACTTCGGTGATTTCTTTTAATATTGAAGGTTTGCACCCTTACGATATTGGCACTATTGTGGATAAACTTGGTATTGCCGTTAGGACCGGCCACCACTGCGCGCAGCCAATTATGGATTTTTATAAAATCCCGGGAACGGTAAGGGCGTCTTTTTCGTTTTATAACACCAAAGCTGAAATTGACCGTTTTACAGAGGCTGTTAAAAAGGCAAAAATGATGCTTTCATAGTGCATTTCAGCATAAAAGAAGAATCGCTAAATTTATCAGAAGAAAAAACAGAAAACAGTGAGTAAAGATATAAAGGAAATACAGGGAGAGATCGTTGAGGAGTTTTCAATGTTTGATGATTGGATGCAGCGTTATGAATATATGATCGAACTTGGCAAATCCCTGCCGCTCATAGATGAAAAATATAAAATTGAAGAAAACCTTATTAAAGGCTGCCAGAGCAAAGTTTGGGTACATGCCGAGCTGGAAGGGGATAAACTTGTTTTCACGGCCGATAGTGATGCTATTATTACCAAGGGTATTGTGGCAATTCTAATAAGGGCATTTTCCAATCAGCATCCTGCCGATATTATTGAAGCCGACACCAAATTTATAGATGAAATTGGTTTAAAAGAACATCTTTCTCCTACAAGGGCGAACGGATTGGTGAGCATGATCAAACAACTTAAAATGTATGCCGTGGCATACCAAACACAACTCAATTAAAATGGAACAGGAAATAGACACACAGGAACTGGGAGAAAAAATCGTGAAGGTTTTAAAGACCATTTACGATCCTGAAATTCCCGTAGATATATACGAGCTGGGTTTAATTTATGATGTGATGGTAAGTACAGATTATGAGGTGAAAATCCTGATGACCCTTACCACACCTAACTGCCCGGTGGCAGAAACCCTTCCGCAGGAAGTGGAGGAGAAGGTAAAATCTTTGGACATGGTTAAAGATGCTGAGGTAGAGATTACTTTTGACCCACCTTGGAGCCAGGATCTTATGAGCGAAGGCGCCAAACTGGAACTCGGATTATTATAAATAGCGTTCTATGTCTACAGAAATAGTAAACAGGGTAGCAAACAGCAAACTGGTCACTTTTAACCTGGAAGATTATTACCCTTATGGTGAGCGTGTTCTTTTTGATATAAAGGACTGGCTATTGGAAGGTTTTGTGCTTCGGGAAGGGACCTTCAGGGAAAAGGCAGCTGAACATGACTGGAGTCAGTACCAGGACAAGTTAGTGGCACTAACCTGCAGTACAGATGCGATAGTGCCTGCATGGGCTTACATGCTTCTGGCTACTTATCTTCAGCCTTACGCGAAAAAAACTGTGACCGGAAACCTGGAAGATCTTGAAACCATTCTTTATACTGAAGTGATCCAGAATCTTGATGTTTCAGCCTTAAAGGATAAGCCGGTAATTGTAAAGGGTTGTTCTCATAAACCTGTTCCAAAGAATGCTTATTTATTGCTTATAGAGAAATTACAACCTGTTGTAAGAAGCTTAATGTATGGTGAAGCCTGCTCTTCAGTTCCACTGTATAAAAAACCAAAAAATCAATAATGAGGAAAATTTTACTTGTAGCTTTTAGTATAATAATAACAGGAATAGTACAGGCGCAGGAAGACGAAGAACAGGATACAATCCCCAATGGCTGGCAAACCGAAGGTAATGTGCAGCTACTTTTTAACCAGTCGGCTTTTAATGCTGAATGGACTGGCGGTGGAACCTCCAGTATTGCAGCCAATCTCACATTGAATTACGACTTTAACTACAAAAAAGATAACTTCAGCTGGAATAACAGCATCCTTGCCAATTACGGGCTTACTAAAGTAAAAGCGGATGATTTTCCAAGAAAAACCAGTGACCGTTTGGAATTAAATTCCATTGCAGGCCTGGAAATAGAGGAATCTAATTTCTTTTACTCTTATTTCATAAACTTCAGGACCCAGATAGATAAAGGCTACAGGTTTAGCCAGAATGCTGAAAACGGGGAAACTATAAGAACCGAAACCACACATTTTCTTTCTCCGGCCTACCTGCAAACCGGCCCCGGGATTATGTATAAGAAAAGTGAAGATTTTATTATTAACATAGCTCCGGCAACTGCGCGTTTTATTTTTGTGGACAATGATTTTACTTCAGGGCCTAACTATATTGATGGGCAGTATTTTGGAGTTGATGCAGGCAAATCCAGCCGCTTTGAACTGGGTGCCTCACTAAGTGCCCTGGCAAATTTTGAATTGTTGGAAAATGTGGTGATGGATAATTCCCTTAATCTTTATTCCAACTATCTCGATAAACCCGGCAATATAGACATTGATTACCTGATGAACCTGGAAATGGGAATTAATGAATACCTCTCTGCAAACCTGTTGTTCCAGGCGATCTATGATGATAACGCCGTAGCGGCTTTCCAGATAAGGGAGGTGTTTGGACTGGGCATTAATTACGGGTTCTAAATTTGAAGTAATCATAAACTTGTACACCCAATAATAATGAAAAACCGCTTCGGGCTGAAGCGGTTTTTTTTATTATTTCTAATTCTTAATTAAGATTTTTCAGTATTAAAGCATTCCGTTTGCTTCCACCCATCTAAACTGATGTGGGTCCTGTGGAACGGCAATACGTTCAGCAATGCGGGACATTCTATCTGGCAGCTTCATTAAATAATCTCTTGCTTTTTCGGCTTCGTCTGTAAGGGAATCCATTTTATCAATTTCCCAATAGCTATTTAGTTTCTTTAGGATTTCAATATAATCGTGGGTGGTGTAAACACCAAGGCGCTGTGCGGCATTGGAAAAATTCTCAAAAGCTTCAGCAATGCCCTGGCCGCTTTCACGAATAAACTGTGCAGGCATCACGATTTTCTTCTTCATCATATCCTGAAATGCCAGCATCATTTCGCTGGGGTCATATTCAAAAATGGTTTTTACAAATTCACGGTACGCCATATAATGTCTCATCTCGTCCCCGGCAATAATATTGCACATCTTGGCCAGCATTTTATTGCCCTTTTTCTTGGCAAGCTGCCCTACGCGTTTGTGCGAGATATTGGTGGCAAGTTCCTGGAAACTGGTATAAACGAAGTTGCGGTAAGGGTCTCTTCCGGTTCCAATATCAAAGCCATCATTAATAAGGTGCTGAGTGGTTTTTTCGATTTCTTTCATATTCACCCTTCCAGATAAATATAGATATTTGTTGAGGGTGTCACCATGCCTGTTTTCCTCTCCTGTCCAGTGTCGTACCCATTTGGCCCAGCTGTTTTGCTCTCCTCTTGAAGCGCCGTGCTGTTCCACACCTTCCATGTCCATCAACCAGGATTCGTAAGTAGGCAAAGCTTCTTCAGTAACCATATCGGCTACCAGAACCACCCAGAAGTCATATCCGAGCTCTTTGGCCTCTTCCCTTATCTGGATAACATCATCCATATAATTTTCCTTTTGGAAATTAGGCAGGAGGTCTGTTGGTTGCCATATATCTTCAACCGGAATTAAATATTTGTCAATGAAACCGTCTACAGATTTTTCCACGGTTTTCATTACTTCTAATCTCACATTCTCTAAAGCCATTTTCTTCTTCTCTATACTAAATTTTTGAACCCAACGGGGTGCAATATTAATTTTAAGGAATATCAACAACTATGCAGTTTTCCCTGATATTCAATTTTTTACCCCAAAACGAATTGAAATTTACTGAACTTCAAAGATATAAAAGTGTTAAGAGAGTGTATAATAAAATCCTCTTAATTTCTGCCTTTTTCTTTCTCATATAGCAGGTGAACAGGGTCACTCTGCCAAATTTCCTTGCTGTTGACTTCTATAGCTGAAAGGTGGCCCTTAAAGGCCGCACCCGTGTCTACGTTCCAAACCCCCGCCTTGTGAAAAGGCCGTGACTCATCAATCCGCGTTACGGGGGTATGGCCAATAAAAATTTCTTCAAATAGCTGAAGCCTTTTTGGGTAAAATTTATTGGTCTTTTTCATCTTGGGGTCCAGGGCAAGTACAGTTTCCCATAAAGTGCGGTCCCAGTAATAGCCGGTGTCGTGGTATTCACTTTCCGGGCCATGCTGGTTGGAAAAGCCGGCATGTACAAAAAGCCGGTTTTCATTATCTATATAGTAATTAAGCATCTGCTGAAAGAACCCAATATGAAGCTGTATTTCTTCCGCAGAAAAATTTCTGTATGCGTCTATGCTGGACTGTCCGCCGTGTTGCAGCCATTTTTCATTCATTTCGCCCGTCTTCAGCCAACTGTGAACCAAATCGTCATGGTTGCCCCTAATAAAAATACAGGTATTTTGTTTGGCCAACTGGATTAAGTAAGAGACCACATTGGCAGAATCACTCCAGCCGTCTACATAATCTCCTAAAAATATAAGCCGGTCTTCCGGAGTAATATCTATTCTCTGTAATAATTGGATTAAAGCTTTCAGCCCCCCGTGAATATCCCCAATTGCAATGGTCCTGCTCATTCTAATTATATTTTACTTTTCTCAATATACGCATGCTTTCCTTATAGGACTGGTATACGTCTTTATTATATACTTTTAAAAAAGGTTTGGCCTCCTCCAGTTTCACAATGGCTTCTTCAAAATTATTCAAATAACAAAGCAGGTAGGTGGAGGGGAGATTTTTTAAATCTTTTTGCTGATTTTTATTGAGAGGTAAATTCTGTTTTAACCGCTGGATAAGGGAATTGTTGGTGTTGTAGATGTGGTAAAGCGTTTTTTTATCATACCTGGGTGGCTCAAATAAAAGCTTACTCTGAATTTCGTAACTGGCATTGTCGCGAAATTCTATGCGCACTTCCTCCAGGGGATAATATTTAAAGCTGTCGTGCAGGCCCAAATGCACGTATTCAACAATATTAAAGGAATTTTCATTAACCTCTATACTCACTTCATCCAGGTCTGAATAAAAAAGTTTTACCTGCTCGTTTATTAATTCTATATCCACGCGGGAATAGTAAATATTGCCCTTTCCTTTTTTCTGTTTACCTGCCCAGCAAACCACAAAATATTCTTTAAAAACTTTGTAATTGGGATTGTAGTCTTTGCGGTTGCTGAAAAAATCAAAAACGCCGTCCAAAGTTAATTCAATATTATTTTGGGCATGGTTTTCTATGGAAGCAACTATTTCGGAATTTACATCTTCAATCTTTATATCAAAATCCTTGGGCATGCTCATGCTGCCATCCCTCAAAAAAATAGCGCCACCGTAATATTTCCAGATGTTTTTTCGCAAAGAACAAATACGGCCGTGGTTTGGCCGAATGGTCACCAATCCCACCACCAGGTGGTCCGGAAGGTGTGGGAAAGGAATATTCTCATAGCTTATGACGGGCGGATTTTGGAGATAGGCGTTAACCAAATTTTGAATCTTGCTGTCATCAAAAAAGTCTATCCCCACAATATTATTGTCTTCATCTTCCACTCCAATTACGATATAAGAATTGTTCTCCGGATTGGAATTCGAAAGCGCGCAAACATGCTTCAAAAACTTCGCCTTGCCTTCTTTTTCGCCAATATTGAGCCTTAGCTTTTTATCATAAAAGCTATTCTCATCATTATGCGCAAGCAGGTTTTTAATTAAAAGGCGTTTGTTGATCATTTTTTTAGCATTAAGCTTACAGCATTGGGCTTTAAGCTTTTTGTAGGTGTTTATTTAATAGAAGTCATTGCTTTATTATTATAATCTCTTAATCAAAATTTTTACCCTCAATATTAGAGGTTTTTAAAATTTGAAATCTGCTCTTTAGCTTAATGCTTACAGCTTAAAGCTCTTTAGCCTTTATCCACAATAGTACTACTCGCCTGGGCGGTGCACATCACAATTAAATCTGCAATATTTACATGGTAAGGCCTGGTGACCACAAACCTTATAATATCTGCAATGTCTTCGGGTTGTAAAGCTTCAAAACCCTGGTAAACTTTTTTGGCTTTTTCCTTATCTCCTTTGAATCGCACCTCGCTGAATTCTGTTTCTACCAGCCCCGGGTTTATTGCCCCCACTCTGATTCCTTTGCCGTTAAGGTCAATGCGCATTCCCTGGTTTATAGCATCTACCGCGTGTTTGCTGGCACAATAAACATTTCCGTTAGGGTAAACCTCTTTCCCGGCCGTGGAGCCAATATTAATAATATGTCCGCTTCCTCTTTCTGTCATCTGCGGAATAACGGCTTTGGAGACATAAAGCAGGCCCTTTACATTAATATCGATCATCGCATCCCAGTCTTCAATATTTCCTTGCTGGATTGGATCCAGTCCATGTGCATTCCCGGCATTATTGATCAAGATGTCAATTTTTTTAAAATTTTCAGGGAGATTTTCAATATTCTGAAAAACTTCTTCTTTGTTCCTTACATCAAAGGTGAGGAGGTGGATATTTACCTTTTCTTCTAATTCGGCTTTTAGCGCTTCCAGCTTTTCTTTTCTTCTTCCGCAGAGAATAAGGTTAAAACCTTCTTCCGCAAAAATTCTGGCGGTTGCCTTTCCTATTCCACTGGATGCTCCTGTGATAAGTGCAGTTTTCATAGTATTTTTTTTGGTAATGTAGTAAAGTATTTCCTGGCGTTGGGCATCAATTTACTAATACACGGTTAATCCTTGTTAAATTTCGTTAATCTTCCAGTTTTGACAAAATGCAAAGTCGCTTCTGCCGTTATCCTGCAAAACAATAAATTTAAAAGTATGACCCTAACAAATTTCAAATTTAAAAGCTTTATAATGCTAGGCTTAATAGCATTTACAATGTTTAGCTGTAGTGAAGATGACGACAGCACAAATGGTGAAGGCACGGCTCATGTTACAGTGAGTATGACCGATGCACCCGGAGATTTTGACGGCGTTCTTATTGATGTACAGGACGTGATGATCAAGACTGAGATGGACGGAGCAGAAGATGAAGGCTGGGAAAGCATTGGAAGTGTGGAAACCGGCGTTTATGATTTGCTGGAGCTAACCGGCGGAGTGTCGCAGTTGCTTGCTGATGTTGAATTACCCGCAGGATATCTTGGGCAAATGAGATTAATTCTTGGTAACGACAACAGCATTGTTGTAGATGGTGAATCTTATGCGATGGCAACTCCAAGTGCGCAGCAATCTGGATTAAAGCTGAATGTAAACCAGGAACTCGAGGCAGGGGAGCAGTATTCTTTTTTACTGGATTTTAACGTGGATGAGTCGGTAGTGTCTCAGGGAAATGGCGGTTACCTTCTTAAACCGGTAATACGACTTTCTGCGGAAGAAGGAGCCAGTACAATTGAAGGAGAAGTCCATCCTTCAAACTTCAGAAGCCTGGTGAAAGCACAAAATGCCTCCCATACAATTTCTGCTTATACAGATGCTGATGGTAACTTCACCCTACATGGAGTACCGGCCGGAATATATAAAATTACGGTAACTCCGGATGTGGCATCAAATTTGCCAACTATCGAAAAAAATAACGTTACAGTTGAAGCCAGTACCGAGGTAGATCTGGAAACTATTTATCTCGAATAGACTGTGAGTATTTAGAAGATCTTAAGAGCGGCTTCACTGGGCCGCTCTTTGATTTTAACCAAATATTAACAAGGTCAATCAATTTAATTTTCAATTTGCAGCGTTAATTCGTTAAGTGTATATTCACGCGTTTAAAAATTTTAAGTGATGATAGAAAACGATTCTTCGGTAGATATTGCCAGCCTGAATGAACAAATAGAGAGGGAAAGCGCCTTTGTAGATGTGCTTACTTCAGAAATGAATAAAGTAATTGTGGGCCAGAAGCATATGGTAGAACGCCTGCTGATTGGCCTTCTGGGGCAGGGGCATATTCTTTTGGAGGGTGTCCCCGGTCTTGCTAAAACCCTTGCTATCAACACACTTTCCCAGGCAGTGCATGGCAGTTTCAGCAGGATACAGTTTACACCAGATCTTTTGCCGGCAGATGTTGTGGGAACACTTATCTATAATATGAAGCTGAATGACTTCAGCATAAAGAAAGGGCCTATTTTTGCCAATTTTGTCCTTGCTGATGAGATTAACCGGGCCCCGGCCAAAGTACAATCGGCTTTGCTGGAAGCCATGCAGGAGAAGCAGGTGACTATTGGAGACGAAACTTTTATCCTGGACCGCCCGTTTTTGGTAATGGCCACTCAAAACCCGGTAGAGCAGGAAGGAACTTATCCTTTGCCTGAAGCGCAGGTAGACCGTTTTATGCTGAAGACGGTGATAAAATATCCGCAAATGAACGAAGAGCAGCTTATCGTAAGGGCAAATCTAAAAGGGGCTTTTGAAAAGGTGAATCCCGTGGTAAGCCTGGAGCAGATTACCCGCGCCCAAAAGTCTGTTCGGGAAGTTTATATGGATGAAAAGATTGAAAAATATATCCTCGATATCATCTTTGCCACCCGTACCCCTGAAAAATATAAATTAGAAGACATTAAGCCGCTCATTAGTTTTGGGGCTTCTCCAAGGGGAAGCATCAACCTTGCCACTGCTGCCAAATGTTACGCCTTTATCAAACGCCGTGGCTATGTAATTCCGGAAGATGTGAGGGCTGTAGTGCATGATGTGCTGCGTCACAGGATTGGCATTACCTACGAGGCCGAGGCTGAAAATATTACTTCTGATGACTTGGTGAGCAAAATCGTTAATGAAATTGAAGTGCCGTAGGCCCCCTAAATCCCCCAAGGGGGATTTTAATTATTTAGGTGAAATACAATGATTTCAGTCTCTATGAGCAAAAAGAATATTTTGGAATCAAATTTTGTCAAAATCTATCAACCAAATTTATAAATTCATTGAGAAAAAAGTTAAAAAGTCCTTCCCTTTGGGGAGGATTTAGGTGGGGCTATGGATACTAAAGAACTTCTTAAAAAAGTACGAAAAATAGAAATCAAGACCCGCCGCCTGAGCGATCATGTGTTTGGCGGGGAATACCACTCTACCTTTAAGGGCCGCGGGATGACTTTTAGCGAAGTGCGGCAGTACCAGTTTGGGGACGATGTTAGGAATATAGACTGGAATGTTACCGCCCGTTACAGCGAACCATTTGTAAAGGTTTTTCAAGAGGAGCGGGAGCTTACCATGATGTTGCTCGTAGACGTTTCGGCTTCGGAAATGTTCGGGACCCAAAGTCAGTTTAAAAAAGATGTGATTACCGAGATAGCTGCGACTTTGGCTTTTTCAGCTACCAAAAATAATGATAAAATAGGTCTTATGCTTTTTACAGATAAGATCGAGTTATACATTCCGCCTAAAAAAGGCCGCTCCCATGTGCTACGGATTATAAGAGAATTACTGGAATTTAAGCCGACAGGTAAAAAAACGGATATTACGGGCGCATTGAAATACCTTTCCAATGTGATGAAGAAAAAAGCCATCGTTTTTATTCTTTCAGATTTTATCGCAGAAGATTATCAGCATACTCTAAAAATTGCTGCAGGAAGGCACGACGTTACCGGGATCAGGATTTATGACCGGCACGAAGAACAAATTCCCAATCTTGGTTTGGTACAGATGTTGGATGAGGAATCCGGCGAAAGCATCACTGTAAATACGGGCTCAAAATCGGTTAGAAACAGTTATGCGGAACACTACAGAAACAGAGTGGCTTATTTTCAGGAAAGTTTTAAACTAAGCGGTGCCGGAACAATAGATAACCGGCTGGACGAAAGCTACGTAAAAAAGCTGCTGGGTTATTTTAAGAGAAGAGCATAATCAATATGGAAAAAGAAGGTTTATATTTTAAAAGACAAACTGCCTTGCATATTTTAACTAATAAAAGAAGATGGAACCACATTTTCTTTTTTTTCTTCTTACTACTTACATCCCTCGCATTCGCACAACAGCCCCAGGTAAGTGCCGGAATAGATTCCACGAATATTAAAATTGGAGAACAGATACGTTACAGTATTGAAGTGGAAACCGATTCTACAGATCTGGTGGTTTTTCCTGAAGGCAATACCTTTTCTCCCCTGGAAGTGGTGGAATCAATGAAAACCGATACATCCAGGAGCCAGGACCGCTTCAGGCTTTTAAAGGAATATTCGCTTACGCAGTTTGATTCCGGTTCTTATACCATTCCGCAGCAAAGGGTAATTATAAACGACAGAGAATTTTTAACAGATTCCATGCTGGTGCAAGTTGCTAATGTGGTGGTGGATACTACCAAGCAAAAAATGTATCCCATAAAACCATCTGTGGAAGCGCCTTCAACTTTTGAAATTCCAAACTGGGTCTGGTGGGTGTTGCTGGGAATTGCGGTGATAATAGGATTACTGTTTTTATTCCGCAAGAAAAGAAAAGAAGCGCGCGAAAAAGAGCTGCCGCCTTATGAGCAGGCTATGCTGGAGCTGGATAAACTGGACCATTCACATTTGCTGGAACAAAGGGAAGTAAAAGAATATTATTCACAACTTACTTTTTCGGTTCGTAAATATTTAGACCGGAAGGTGTACGATCGTGCCCTGGAAAGTACGACCAGTGAACTTATCGCTTATTTGGAGTTACAAAGGGAGAGCGGCAATCTTAATATTGATCGTAAGACTGTTGACGATTTAAAACGAATCCTGCAACGTGCCGATTTGGCCAAATTTGCCAATTCCAGGCCAGATGTTATTACGGCTAAAGAAGACCGCTCCAATGTAAAACATATTGTAGATGATGTAAAGACCTCCATTCCTGAACCAACAGAAGAGGAGTTAATGCGGGATGAGATGTACCGTCAGGCAAAACTGAAGCAGCGCCGGAGAAAACGAATTATCATTGGTGTTATTGTTGGTGCTTTTGCGTTGGTAATTGCAGTTGGCGCACTTATAGCCACTAAAGGATTTACTTACGTAAAAGACACATATCTTGGCCATCCTACCAAGGAACTGCTGGAAGGGGAATGGATTAGGAGTGAGTATGGAAATCCGCCGGTGGCCATTACCACCCCGCAGGTTCTAAAAAGAGGAGAAATACCATTGCCGCCGGAAGCAGAGCAAATGCTGGTGGGCAGTGAAACGTTTTTGTACGGTAGCCTAATTGGCAATTTCTATACTTCGGTAAGCACAGTGCAGTTTAACAAGCAGGTGCAGTTCAATCTCGATACTGCTGTAGATGGCATTTATACCTATCTGGAAGGTCAGGGGGCTCAGAATATTGTGATGAAGCGGGAGGAATTTACCACCTTAAATGGGGCGAAAGGAATCAGGGCCTTCGGAACTCTGGAAATTGAAAATCCTGTAACCGGCGAACTTATCCAGAATAAATATGAGATCCTGAATTTTGCTGAAAACGGTGGGTATCAGCAAATCAATGTTATTTATGAAGTAGACGATGTTTATGCTGAAGAAATTGCACAGCGAATTATAGATTCGGTAGAATTAACAAATCTAAACAACTGATGTTTGCAAATTTCACTTTTGAAAATCCGCAGTTTTTCTGGCTGTTCCTGTTGCTTCCCATTGCCATCGCCTGGTATTTCTGGAAGCGAGACAAGCAGTCAGCAGAATTGCGCATATCCACTATTAAAGGTTTTAAAGCGAAAAAAAGTTTACTTGCACAACTAAAACCTGTACTGTTTGTTTTGAGGCTTTTGGCGCTGGCGTTAATAATTACCGCCATGGCCCGTCCCAGGACAGTGGATGTTTCTTCCAGGACCAGCAGCACGCAGGGGATAGATATTGTGATGGCTATAGATGTTTCAGCGAGTATGCTGGCGCGGGATTTACAACCCAATCGGCTGGATGCCCTTAAGGAAGTGGCCCAGGAGTTTGTAAAAGGAAGGCCTTCAGACAGGATTGGAGTGGTTGTTTACGCGGGAGAAAGCTTTACAAAAACCCCAATTACCAGCGATGAAGAAATTGTGCTGAGCGCCCTTCAGGATATAGAATATAACAATTTGCTGCAAAACGGTACCGCGATAGGTTCCGGACTGGCCACTGCTGTGAACAGGTTGAAAGACAGTGAGGCCAAAAGTAAGGTTATAATCCTGTTGACTGATGGGGTTAATAATTCTGGCTTTATAGATCCCAAGATCGCCAGCGAACTCGCGGTGGAATTCGGTATAAAAGTTTATACTATTGGAGTAGGCAGCAATGGCAATGCCTTATCTCCCATAAATGTTTTGCCTAACGGCAGGTTTCAGTACGGGATGAGCAAGGTAGAGATTGATGAGGCTTTGTTAAGGCAAATTGCCGATGCCACCAGAGGGCAATATTTTCGTGCCACAGATAATGAAAAGCTGGAAGAGATCTATGCTGAAATTGACAGCCTTGAGAAAACCGATATAGAGGAATTTCGTTATTATAATTACGATGAAAAGTTTAGGCCATTAGTGCTGTTGGCAGGAGGTTTGCTGTTGTTCGAAATATTAATGAGGTACACTATCTTTAGAAGTTTTGTATAAAGCACTTAAAATTAGAGGTTAAGAATGTACGTTTTAGAAGAGAAAACATATTTTTGGTTGTTGCTGGTACTCCCTATAATAGTGCTGCTGTTTTTGTTCCTGATATTTTGGAAAAGGCGCACACAAAAGAAATTTGCCGATTCCGGCCTGCTTAATTATCTCTCTCCAAACCGTTCTACTTTTAAACCGGTCTTAAAGCTGATTGTTATCTTACTTGCTATCGCCAGCCTGGTAGTGGCACTGGTAAATCCTAAAATTGGAACAAAAATGGAAACAGTGAAACGCGAGGGCGTGGATATTGTTTTTGCCATAGATGTTTCCAAAAGTATGGAGGCCGAAGATATTGCTCCCAGCCGGTTAGAGAAATCCAAACAACTGGTAACACAAATCCTGAATAACCTGGGCAGTGACCGCGTGGGAATTATTGCCTATGCCGGGAGTGCCTTCCCGCAGTTGCCAATTACCACAGATTATGCCGCGGCTAAAATGTTCCTGCAGTCGCTTAATACCGATATGATTTCTTCCCAGGGAACCGCCATTAGGGATGCCATAGACCTGGCCACTACTTATTATGATGATGAAGACCAGACTAACCGGGTGTTGTTCATTATTAGCGATGGGGAAGACCATGAAGGAAATATAGAAGGAATTTCGGAAGAAGCTGCCAAAGCAGGAATAAAGATTATTACAATTGGCGTGGGCACCGAAAAAGGCGGGCCTATTCCTATAAAGAGAAACGGAATTGTTCAGAATTATAAAAAAGACAATGCCGGGGAAACGGTAATTACGAAACTGAATCCGGAAACCCTTCAGGAAATCGCTTCAGAGGCAAACGGCGAATATATCCCGGGAAATGTGACTGCTGAAGTGACCGATGAGGTGCAGGACATCCTTCAGAATATTGAAAAAACAGAGTTTGAAGCCAAACAATTTGCCGATTTTGAGTCTCATTTTCAGTGGTTTTTAGGATTGGGGCTGTTCCTGTTGTTTTTGGATTTATTTTTGCTGGAACGTAGTACCGCATGGATTCAAAAGTTGAACCTTTTTAACGAAAGAAAGAAAAAGGAGGAATAAGATGATGAAGACAGTAAATTTTAAAAATGTAACTGCTTTAATGGCAATATTGGCCATTTCAGCATTCGCAAAAATTTCAGCTCAGGAAAATCCAAAAAAAATTCAGCGTGAGGTGAATGAATATCTAAAGGAAGCTGAAGACGCGATGTCTGAGAACGATTTTGCTTCCGCAGAAGCCTCTTATCGTAAAGCCATTGCCAAGGATCCCGGCAACACGGTTGCTAAATATAATATGGGAAACCTGTATTACAATAAAGAAAAAACGCCCCAGGCTGAAAACAGGCTCAGGGAAGCGAATGAAATTTCGGCAAGTAAAGAAGATAAGCACCGGATTAACCACAATCTGGGAAATTCTTTTATGAAGCAGAAAAAATATAAGGAAGCGGTGGAAGCCTATAAGAACGCGCTACGAAATGATCCTACCGATGAGGAAACGCGTTATAACCTGGCTTTAGCCAAGAAAATGCTGGAAGAACAGCAGCAGAACCAGGATCAAAACAAAGATAATAAGGACGAAAACAAGGATCAGAACAAAGACCAGGACCAGGATAAGCAAAACCAGGATGGTGAGGGTGGTGATGATCAGCAGAACAAAGATAACCAGCCTAAGGACGAAGGCGAGAATAAAGACGAGCAAAATAAGGACAAAGGAGAGCAGGACGAGAACAAAGACCAGGATCAAAACAAAAAAGACCAACAAGATAAAGGCGATGAAAAAGGAGATGAACAAAAAGAGCAGCCTCAGCAACCGCAGCCTACACAGGGACAGTTGTCTCCCCAGCAAATAAAAAGTCTTTTGGAAGCGATGAACAATGAAGAGAAGAAGGTGCAGGATAAAATTAATGCTGAAAAGGCCAAAGGCGTGAAGGTGAGATCTGAGAAAGACTGGTAGGAAAATATTAAATTTAGATATCCGATAATCTGAATAAGAAGACAGAAAAATGAAGTTGAAATTAATCTTAATAAGCTTTCTTGTAATGACCTCCGGGCTGCTGCAGGCGCAGGTGCAGTTTGAAGCCAATGTGAGCAAGAAAAAGCTGGGGATAAACGAACGTCTTCGGGTTGATTTTGAAATGAACCAGGACGGAGACAATTTTCGCCCGCCATCGTTTAACGGCTGGAGGGTTATTGGCGGCCCCAACCAATCGGTAAGCAGGAGCATTTTCAATGGTAAAAGCTCGTATTCCAAAACCTATACCTATTTTCTACAGCCGGAAGCCCGCGGGAACCAAACCATTGGCCAGGCAGAGATTGAAGTAGATGGCAAAATTTACAAAACCTCCCCTGTAGATATTGAAGTTACCGCGGCCGTGAAAGAATCGGAAGCGGGCCCTAATACTGATATTGTAGCTTCCGAAAACCTGCATCTGGTTGCCGAGGTTTCTAATACCAATCCTTATTTGAACGAGGCGATTACGGTGGTTTACAAGCTTTACGTGAGCCCGAGCATAAGTGTGAGCAACTGGCGGGAAATCGATAATCCTAAATTCAGCGATTTCTGGAGTCAGAATATAGATATCCGGCAGCTTAGGGTTGAAAATGGAGAATACCAGGGCCAGCCTTACCGCTATGTAGTATTAAGGAAAACTATTCTTTATCCACAGAAAACAGGAGAGTTGGAAATTGAACCTCTGGCACTTTCGGTCTCGGTAGATGTGCCCAGCGAAAGGCGGGATATTTTTGGAAGCAGGATTTACAGGACGGTAGAAAAAACCGTAGCGGCCGGCAGCAGGACCATAAACGTGAAGCCCCTGCCGCAGGAAGGAAGGCCGGCAGACTTTTCCGGCGCCGTGGGAGATTTTGATTTTGAAGTGACCACGAGCAAAAAAACACTGGATGCCTCGGAGTCTTTTCAGGCATCAGTAGAAATTAGCGGGAACGGGAACCTGAAGCTTTTTGACCTTCCGGCATTAAGCGTACCTCCATCCCTGGAAAAGTATGAACCGGAACATTCCCAAAATGTGAATACCACCCTTAACGGCATGCAGGGTAGTATCATTGATAACTACACTATCGTACCAACAAGGAAGGGAAAATATCCTATTCCGGAACTTAGTTTCTCGTATTTTGATTTAGATAGTGAAACGTATAAGACCTTAACATCAGATGAAATTCTTATTGATGTGGAAAATGGTCCTGCCGCGGGAGCTGTTGCAACAGGTCGTGGAACAAGTGTAAAGCGGCCTGTGGCAAGTGCAGAGCAGTTTAGGTATATTAAACTGGAAGGAAACCTAAAGCCGCTTCAGCAACAGCAGTTTTTTAATTCGGCACCATTTTGGAGCCTGGTGGGCCTTTCATTTGTGGTGATCCCCGTAGCTATTCTCTTCGGAAAAAAACGGGAAGAAAAAGCGAATGATGTCACCGGGAACCGCAGGAAAAAAGCGGATAGGCTGGCAAGGAAATATCTTTCAGAAGCTAAAAAGAACCTTGGCGACCAGGCAGCATTTTACGTGGCACTGGAAAGAGCCATGCATAATTACCTGAAGGCTAAGTTGCATATCCAGACCAGTGAAATGAGCAAGGACCGGATTAGGGAAATCCTTGCGGAAAGAGGGGTGGATGAGGCTACTATCAATGATTTTATAAGCTTATTGGAAAGCTGCGAATTTGCGCGATACACCCCGGCCTCTACTGTTACCATGAAGCAGGATTATGAAAAAGCGGCCAATGTGATTTCAACCTTAGATAAACAGTTGTAGCATGAAAAAGATCGTATTTCTCTTAATATTACTTTCGGCCTCCCTTTTTGCTCAAAATGATGAAATTTTTCAGCAGGCCAATGATGCTTATGCCCAGGGCAATTATGAGGAGGCGATAAATAAGTATAACCAGATCCTGGAATCTGGTGAGGCTTCGGCTGCTTTATATTACAACCTGGGGAATGCCCACTATAAGCTTAACCACATAGCCGAAAGTATTTACAATTACGAAAAAGCGCTGTTGCGGGATCCCGGCGATGAAGATATAAAGAACAATATTGAATTTGCCCGCAATATGGCGATAGACGATATCCAGGAGGTAGATCAAACCGGTTTCAGCCAGAGTGTAGATAAGCTTATTTCTACGTTCACGGCAAATTCCTGGGCTGTTTTAGGAATTGTTTTTTGCGCGTTTTTTGCGGCCTTCTTCCTTTCTTATTATTTCATGCAAAAGCCGCTTTTAAAAAGGATTTTCTTCGGAATTTCTATAGTGATGGTGCTTTGTGGATTCCTGAGTATCTATTTTGCTTATTCGCAGGAAGAAATTAGGGAAAATAATCAATACGCAATAGTTTTTAGTGAAGAAGCACAGGTTAGAAATGAACCTTCCCTGAGAGGAGATGAAGCTTTTTTACTACACGAAGGGACCAAAGCCCGGGTGCTTGAAGATTATCAGGAATGGGTAAAAATTGAACTTGCCAACGGCAACCAGGGCTGGATAGGCAAGGATAATATTAGACGCCTGTAGAGGAACTTTTCCGGGTAAAGATTCTTGGCCGCTTAATTTAAGGGGAAAAGGAATAAGGCCTTTTCTTTTAATATTTAACATTCAGATGCCTACTAAAGCTTATCCGGAAACTTGATGTTCACGTAATTTATGTTATTTTTGAAATTCGTGAAAAAGCTCGTGTTCATATTATCCTTTATCTTCCTGGCATTTATTGCCACGCCTACACTTGTGGTGTGCATAGATAAATCTGTAGATGTTTCAGCAGCATTTAATGTGAACGAAGAGGAGAATTCTTCAAATTATAACTTTTTTGAATTCCATTTTCAGCAAAATAATCACCCCTCCAATTATGAAAGTATTCATTTTCTCCAGGAGCGCAAGGTGGTAGATCATTATTTTGATCAGGATTACCATAACATATTTTTGGACGTGATCTCACCGCCTCCAAAAGCAGCATAATATTCTACTATTTCCGGGAATTGCTTCATCTGTTTATTTGATACAGGGGGCGAGACTATTGCTTATTAATTCTGCAAAAAGTTGCAATTCCAAATCTCAAAGTTTTCATATTAACATCTAAGCAGGTTTAGATACCATGCTTATAATCTGTAGATATTATGTTTAAGAATCTTAATAAAGATTTACCCGCCAGTATTGTTGTATTTTTTGTTGCTATCCCTTTATGTTTGGGAATTGCACTTGCCAGTGGGGCGCCTCTTTTTTCGGGCCTTATCGCGGGAATCATTGGTGGGATTGTGGTTGGGTCTATTAGTGGTTCCAGCCTTGGGGTTAGTGGCCCGGCAGCCGGGTTGGCGGCCATTGTACTCGCGGCGATAACCAATATTGGCTATGAGAATTTACTGCTTGCCGTGGTTATCGGCGGGATTATCCAGATACTTTTTGGGGTTTTAAAAGCCGGGATTATTGGTTATTATTTTCCTTCTTCGGTTATCAAGGGTATGCTTACAGGTATAGGTATTATAATCATCCTGAAGCAAATTCCTCACTTCTTTGGGTATGATGATGATCCTATGGGAGACTGGTATTTTTTCCAAATGGATGGGGAAAACACATTTTCTGAAATCTTCAATATGGTAAATTATATTAGTCCGGGGGCAACTTTAATCGCGTTTATAAGCATGGCTATACTTGTTTTGTGGGACGCAGTGCTTACTAAAAAAGCAAAAATCTTCAGGCTGGTGCAGGGGCCGCTTGTGGCGGTTGTGGTAGGAATTCTTTATTATCTTCTTACTGCAGATTCTTCAACAATGGCTATTTCCCAGGATCACCTGGTGAGTGTGCCGGTACCGGAAAGCTTTGATTCTTTTGTAGGGCAATTTACGCTCCCATCCTTCGAGATGATTGGTACGGTACAAATTTGGGTAACCGGTTTCACCATCGCCCTGGTGGCGAGTCTGGAAACCCTTCTTTGTGTTGAAGCAACAGATAAGCTGGACCCCCACAAAAGAACAACGCCTACCAACAGGGAGCTTTTCGCGCAGGGTAGTGGGAATATTTTATCAGGCTTAATTGGGGGCCTTCCCATTACGCAGGTGATTGTAAGGAGTTCCGCCAATATCCAGTCTGGCGGGCAAACCAAAATGTCGGCAATCCTTCACGGATTCCTACTGCTTATTTCGGTAATAGTGATCCCGAATATCCTTAATTTCATTCCACTTTCGGTATTGGCCGCGATTCTTTTTCTTGTGGGTTATAAACTTGCTAAACCAGCATTGTTTATACAGATGTACAAAGCCGGATGGAAACAATTTGTTCCGTTTATCGTGACTATTCTGGGAATCGTGTTTGGCGATTTACTCATCGGCATCAGTTTGGGACTGATCGTGGGAATTGTAGTGATCCTGATTAAATCTTACCAGAATTCCTTTTTTCTTCATATTGAACATCAGGACAACGGCAACAAAACGGTGAAGATGACTTTAGCTGAAGAGGTAACTTTTATCAATAAAGGTGCGATTATTAAAGAATTGAACAATCTTGAGGAAAATTCGGTATTGATCCTGGATGTCACCAATTCAAAATACCTTGATAGTGATATTATTGAAATTCTTGATGATTTTAAGATAAAGGCTGCTGAAAGAAATATTACGATTAAAATAATTTCAGAAAGGGGAAGTGTGGAGAACCCGAAAAGTTATCGGGAGTTTTTTGCTTTGAAGAAGAAAACGGCATAAAAGTTAAATTAAACTGATAAATTTATAATCTGTTAAGTAACCACAGGATCTTTATTAAACTTTACAGGTTATGGTTTAGGTAAAATCATTAGATAATTTTCAAGAGATAAATTGAATAGTTAAGAAATAAATTATGACGAAAGACGAGGTATTAAAAAGGTTAAAAGAAGGTAATGAGCGTTTCACTGCCGATAAAAAAGAAGGTAAATTACAGGATAAATCCCGAAGGGAGGAGTTAACCAAAGGACAATCTCCATACGCCATTGTTTTAAGCTGTGCCGATAGCCGGGTGGTGCCGGAACTCGCCTTTGACAGTGGCCTGGGAGAATTATTTACCGTGCGGGTAGCCGGAAATGTGGCAAACAGTTCCTCTATTGCAAGTATGGAATATGCAGTAGCACATTTAGGTACCGAAATTATTGTGGTAATGGGCCATGAAAGTTGTGGTGCTGTTACTGCCGCTATGAGCGGGGGAGATAACGGGTATAATCTTAATCACCTTCTTTCTCATATCGCTCCGGCTATTTCAGCTTCAGGTGAGGATGCTTCTGTAAATGATGTGGTAAAGAAAAACGCGCAGTTAACTGCCGAAGAACTTAAAACCCGTTCAACCATCATAAGGGAAGCTTCAGAAAGTGGAAAATTGAAAATTGTCCCAGCGTATTATAACTTAGATTCCGGTAAAGTGGATTTTCTGTAAAAGTGAAAATAATTTTCATTGAAAAAGCTGTCTGTAAAGGCGGCTTTTTTGTTTTCAATTTATTGGGTATTTATTCTTTATATCAGGCAAAAATTATCAGGCCTGCATCAATAATTGAATGCGGGTTATTCTGTTGTAGCATCGCCATCTTCAATAATATTTCTTCTTCGGGCTTCCCTTAAAATGGAGGGGAGCAGTGCGGGGGCAATAACTTCTACAGGATGGTAGAGTTGTGATTCTTCTAAAGTTTCTTCGTCAATAAGGTCAATTTCTTCATTGGTAGATTTAAAGAACATAATAATCACGCTGGTGATAAAAGCCACCTTTAAAAATCCAAATCCCGCCCCCAGTAGTCGGTTTACAATTCCCAAAGCCGCGAAAGTTGCAATTTTGGTAAGGATTCTTCCGGCGAGCGAAATCAGGAAAACAATGATAAAAAAAGTAATCGCGAAAGAAATAAGATTCACATACTGTATATCCCAGTCTACATGCTTTTCAAGAAAAGTGCTTAAGATGTGAGAAAAGTTTATCGCGCCGTAAATACCTACCACAATCCCCACAAGGGAAGCAACTTCAGCTAAAAGTCCTCTAAAAAAGCCGCGAATTGTGCCGTAAAGCAAAATAAGCGCCAGAATAATGTCTACTATATTCATATTTCAAAGATAGCAATTCAGGGCATAAGATATTATCTTTGCGCCATGGCAAGAGACGAACAACTAAAGGAACGCTGGGAAGGTTTGCAAAAAAAGCTTTCCAACCAGTTTGCAGATGGAGATTTAATGGATCTGGATGCCATTATCTATATTATTGGCGTGCAGGAACTGGGGCAATTACACCGCAGGTTTAAAAAAGACCATAAGCTGGATTTAATGCATATCGCCATTTGCCGCTTACTGGAGCCTTACGGATATTATGAATTTGATTATTTTGATGATGATGGCTGGCCGCATTATAAAATTATTGAGCAATTACCTGTACTTAAAGCCGGCGAACAGGCTGTATTAATGAAGGAAGCCATTGTGCAGTATTTCCTGGAAAAGGAGTATATTTCGTAGAAAATGACTGCGCTTTTCACAATGCTGTCTTTCCCAAATGACAGTGGGCCTATTTACCAGGAGACCGTGGCGGGAAGGTTTCCTGTAGAACCGTTTAATACCTTCAGCAACTTTTTGTTTCTGGCTTTTACTATTTATTATGCCAGGAAGGTTTATCCCGATTATAGAAATCAGCTTTTTCTGGCGTACAGCCTGCCTGTGCTTTTTATAGGTTTTATTGGCGGTACGGTTTATCATGCCACCAGGAGCCACGAAATATGGCTTATCCTGGACTGGCTTCCCATTTTGCTGCTTTGCCTGGCAGTTTCGGTCTACTTTATTTTCCTTTCCAGCCGTTTTCTCTGGCAAAGGATTGTGCTGGCGGTGATTGTTCTATTGCTGGTTTTTGGAGTACGGTATATTCCCTTCGGGAAATTTCAAATCTCTGTGAATTATTTAGGAACTGCTTCAGGCTTATTGCTGCCACTTTTCGTGTACCTGTACAAAACCCATTTTAAGTACTGGGGCAGTATTGTCCTGGCAATTTTAAGTTTTGGCCTTGCCCTTTCCTTCAGGGTGATGGATAAGTTTATGGATGAGCTTGAAATGGGGACGCACTGGTTGTGGCATACTTTCGGCGCTATCTCCGTTTTCTTCCTGATGAAGTATATATACAAGAGCAAAAACTTACCAGAACCAGCCTCTCCTGAAGGGAAAGGGGAATCCTGAATCTTCAGCCGCCATTTTGCTTTACAATATTATAATCTACAGCCTATAGTCTGTCTCCTGGTTCCATTTTTAATATCCTTCTAAAAACCCATTCAAGCCGCAATTTTTTATAAATTTGCTTTTCTGAAAAAGAACTATCTCAAATGATTGATAAGATAAAGGAATATATTGCTGAAGTAGAGGCTTTTCAGGCCGAGAGCGTTGAGGAAATTGAGGCCTTCAGGATTAAATTTTTAGGAAAAAAAGGTATTCTGAACGGCTTCTTTGCTGAATTTAAAAACGTGCCGAATGAGGAGAAAAAAGAATTTGGCCAGGCTATAAATCAATTAAAGACAAGCGCCCAGCAAAAAGTTTCCGCTTTAAAAGAAGAACTGGAGAGCAGGGAAGAGGAAAATGGCATTTACGGCGATCTTAGTCGTCCTGCGGAACCTGTGCAGATTGGTTCCCGCCATCCTATTTCAATTGTAAAAAATCAGATTATCGAGATTTTTTCCAATATCGGGTTCAATGTTTCCGAAGGTCCTGAAATTGAAGACGACTGGCATAATTTTACCGCTCTTAACCTTCCGGAATACCATCCTGCCCGCGATATGCAGGATACCTTCTTTATTCAGACAGACCCCGATATTCTGCTGCGAACCCACACCTCCTCGGTACAGGTGCGTTATATGGAAAATAATGAGCCGCCAATCCGTACCATTTCCCCTGGAAGGGTATTCAGGAACGAAGCAATTTCAGCGCGTTCCCATTGTATTTTTCACCAGGTGGAAGGCCTTTATATAGATAAGGATGTTTCTTTTGCAGATTTAAAGCAAACCCTGCTATATTTTACCAAACAGCTTTTTGGAAAATCAAGGATAAGGTTGCGGCCTTCTTACTTTCCGTTTACAGAGCCGAGTGCCGAGGTTGATATTTACTGGGGCCTGGAAACTGAAACCGATTACAGGATCACCAAGGGAACCGGCTGGCTGGAAATTATGGGCTGTGGGATGGTAGACCCCAATGTTCTTAAAAACTGCGGAATTGATCCTAAAGAATATTCCGGTTTCGCCTTTGGAATGGGCATAGAGCGTATTGCGATGTTGTTGTATCAAATTGGGGACATTAGGATGTTTTATGAAAACGATGTGCGTTTTCTGGAACAGTTTAAAGCTTCTCTGTAATAAATTTTTAATCCACAGTCATAGGACAGCCGCAGCAAAGCTGAAAAATGACTTGTAATTTTTTTAAATATGAAAAAAACAGGTTTTATTATTCTTGCGGTTGTGATCCTTGGGATCATCCTTTATGTAACCATTGTTATTAAGGTTATTGAATTTCTTTTTGGAGCGATTTTGTTTATTGTCGCTGCAGTTATTTTGTGGATTCTTTGGAGTAAGATCAAAGATAAAGTTGAAAAAGAGTTTTGAAGAAAGATATTGAGATCCCAAAAGTTGAAGATATTCACGTTGCCGCTGTACGGGAATTTAATGAAGAATTCCGTGCAGAAGAATGGAATGTTTATCTCATAAATAACCGCCATGCTGAAATTGAAATGGTGCTAGTTGTGGCCCGTGGAAAAAGCGCGAAAAAGGAAACTTCAGTCATGCGGCATAAACTGGAGAAATTACCGGCACATTCTTTTGCGAAAATTGAATTTATCCAGGATGAGGTATTGCAGCTGGACAATGAATACCTGGTGACTTTTTTCGCGGAAAATAAAATGTACGAGAAAAAGTTCAGCTTTAAGAAAAACAGCGTTTCCCTTTCCCGTATTGGCGATTTGCCCGTTATCCCTAAAAAGGGAATTCTGGCAAAATAGAATCCCGGAAAGAAAAACTTTACTCAAAAAGAAACCCCTTCACCATAAAAATGAAGGGGTTTTTTAATGCTGGATATGATATCGATTATAGTTTATTTGAGGTGTCTGTATAGTCACCAATAATACTTATATCGCTTCCTTTTCTTACATCACCATAAACATGAATAGTGGAATTGTTTCCTACAAATTCCAACGTGGCGCCGCTGTTCAGGTTTAGGTTTCCATACACGGTAAGACTACCTTCAATTCTAAGGGTAGATTTTGAGTTAATGTTAAGGTCTTCATTTTTGCCTACCTGCCCAACGGCCAGGGAACCACTCATGTTAAACTCCCCGTTGCTGTTAATATTGGTGCTTTTTTCGATGTTAAGCGCTCCGCAAAAGTTAAGAATGCCACCAACATTAAGATGTTTTAGGGTTGCAGAACCACTGAAAGATTCCACCGCACCGGAATTCACATTCAGGTTCTTGTTTCCGGAATACGTATCGTAATCTGAACAGGTAAGAAAATCTGTTTGTTGGGCGATCTCTGGTTTACTCATTCTTAAAATACGGAATCCTGTTCCGGAAGCTACAAATACATAATCATCTTTAGCCTTCACATAGTTTACAGAGCCGTCTATTTCAATTATTCCTTCTTGTGTAAGAGCATAATTATCGTCAAGTTTGGAAATTCCAAAACCTGCCCCGCCATTTGCCATGAGGATGTAGTCATCTGCTGTGGTTACGGCGTTTGTAACCTTATATTGATCTGCAACTTCGTTTTCAGGCAGGATATTTATCGGCAGTCTTGCAATTTCTGAAGAAGATTCCAGGTCGTAAAGCCCTACTCCATTCTGCCCTTCAGAAACTAAAAGTTTATCACCATAAAAAGAAATAGTTCTTTTAGAAGCATCAGTCATAGGGGATAAAGAAATCTTTTTCTCAGTTTGTAGTTCAGAGTTAAGAACAAGAAGGCCTTCCGTTCCGCTTAATGCAACTAATTTCCCATTAGAATAAGCCGCAGACCTGAGGTCTGGATATTCGGCTTCGATCTCTGGATTTAAAGTCATCATTCTTTCAGTGTCATAGGCTGCAATGGCACCTTCGCTTCCGGAAAGGGCGAGGACCAAATTTTCGTAAGGCAGGACATCTACCCCGGCCTGGCCGTTAAGAATACTTTCGTCAAAAGAATGGAACCTGCCGCTAAAGACATTGACTTTACCAACGATTGGGCGGAAGAATCCCAATGCAGGATTTGCAAAGGCGCCGGTATAATAAAGTATATTATTTTCAACGTATAATGCATTAATATCCACAAAAGAAGAAGTCATTTCTTCAACTACAACGGGATTGTATTTATCGCTTATGTCGATTATTTGAATTCCTCCTAAAAATGAAGGGCCTTCTTTGGTGTAAGCTACATAGGCATAATCGCCTTCAACATCTACGTGGTTTGCGCGAACTGGTTCACCATCCACTATTGGGGGCTCTACCATGGCAATTTGCTCCAGTGCAATATTAATCACTTCAGAATTTTCTTCAGAAGCCTTAAGGTCTGAAACGGCTGTTACGCCTACAACCCCAACGCCCTCCATGGAAATGGAAGAGGTTATATCTTCACCATTATTGATATTATAGGCAGGAGTTTGTTGTTGTACTTCAGTAGTAGGATTGTCTTTGGAACATGAAAAAAATAGCATGGACGTGCATAAACATAGGGCAAGTAATCTTTTGCTCATTGAGTAGTAGTTTAAGTTAATTAAGATTTGGGTCTAATTTCGGGGGCAAATATAGGATGTTTTCTACAAACCTCCTGAGGTTTAACTATTTGCAGGACATTTTGTGTTCTTCAACGATAAAAATAAACACTTTGTCTAAGAATAAGGTTGTTTTATTTGTAGAATTTGTCCCTTAATCCAGCTTATCTGCCAGTTTTTTAAACACTTTCTTCGGATTTTTCCCTTCGTAGAGAATTGCGTAAACTGCGTTTATTATAGGAGTTTTAGCACGTTTTACCTTGTTTATCTTGTAAGCGCTTTCTGTAGCGTAATATCCCTCTGCAATCATGCTCATTTCCATTTGGGCGCTTTTTACCGTATAGCCTTTTCCAATCATATTCCCGAACATCCTGTTGCGGCTAAATACAGAATAACCCGTCACCAACAAATCTCCCAGGTAGGCGGAATCATTGATATTGCGCTTCATTTTATGCACCTTTTTAATGAATTTCTTCATCTCTCTTATGGCGTTGCTCATCAAAACACTTTGAAAGTTATCCCCATAACCCAAACCATGTGCAATTCCCGCGGCAATGGCATAAATGTTCTTCAGCACAGCGGCATACTCGGTTCCCGTAACATCATCGGTTATTTTGCAGGTTATGTAATCACTGCCCAAATGTTTGGCCAGAACTTCTGCCTTTTTCTCATCTGCACAGGCAATGGTAAGATAGGAAAGCCGCTCCAGCGCCACCTCTTCGGCGTGACATGGCCCGGTGATCACCCCGATGTTTTCGTAAGGGATATTGTAGTACTCTTCAAAATGTTCTCCTACAATAAGGCTGCTTTCGGGAACAATCCCTTTAATTGCTGAAAAGATAATCTTATCTTCCAGCGGGACCTGCAGGTTGTCCAGCTCCCGTTTAAGAAAAGCCGAAGGAATAGCGAAAATCAAGTAATCCGCTTCCTGTATGGTTTCATTAATATCGTTGCTAAGCTTAAGTTTTTGGGTCTCAAATTCAACTGAGCTCAGGTAGTTAGGATTGTGTTCCTGCTTTTTAATATGTTCAATTGCATAGATGCTGCGCATGTACCAGTTTACACTCTCAACATTTTCAGTAAGCATTTTTACAATTGCAGTTGCCCAGCTTCCGCCGCCAATCACGGCAAACTTAGGAGATGTATCCATAAATTTGATTTATCTGTTTCAAAAATAAGGAAAATTATAAGGATATTTATTTTATCTCTTTTTATGGCTTGTTCTTGAGGATCTTTCAAAAATAATTCCGCAGGTTTAACATTTTTCCGGGCAATGATGAGGAATTTTTCCCGTTCTCTGTTTATACCTGATATTGATTTTTAGGTATGTACTTAGTTTTTGGTTAGTTATTTAGTTTAAAACCACCTTCTGCCGGAGGTGGTTTTTTCATTCTAAATTCTAACAAAACTTTAGGAATCAAGGTGTTGCGTAAAATGATGACTTTTGTATCTTAATTAAATAAATTTATAAGAAATTTTATGGGCATATTTTCCTTTATTAAAGAAGCCGGAGAAAAATTGTTTGGAGTGGAAAAAGCTGAAGCTGAAGAGAGCCATGAAATTTCTGATAGCCACGAGGCCAAAGAGCAAAAAGAAGATATAAAAGCCTCCTCCAGGCTGAGAAACCGCATTGCTGAAGCAGGTCTCGAAGTGAAGGATTTAAAAATAGCTATTGAAGGAGATACGGCGATTATCTCAGGAAGTTCAAATAGTGAGGAGGTCAGGGAAAAGGCGATTCTTATTGTAGGAAATTCTGAAGGAATCGCGAAGGTTGAGGATAAAATAACAGTTGAAAATAAGGGAGAGGAATCTTCTTTTCATACTGTGGAAAGGGATGACACTTTGGGGAAGATTGCAAAAGATCATTATGGGGACGAAGAGAAATACCCGCTGATTTTTGAAGCGAATAAGCCAATGCTCAAAGATCCTGATAAAATTTATCCCGGGCAGGTATTACGTATCCCTGCACTGGATAAGGATAAACAGATATAAGAAAAGTACTCGTAAACACAGAGACTGTTTAAAAGTTTTGAGGGTGCTACATTGAGAGCAGTCGACGTTCTAAGCTTGTAGTTCCACCATGAAAAAAGTAGGTTCAATCAGCTAAACAGAGCGCTCAAAAACAGATTTTTAAACAGTCTTTTTTTTGTAAAAATTCATCAGCTTTATGTAGTCCCATACTTCTTCTGGTAACATGGGGCTTATATTTTTCCCTTCAGCAATGGCTTTTCGTATAAAAGTGGAAGAAATTTCCATCACCGGGGCGGCCACTCTCGTAATCTTAGGGTGGTTCTTAAACTGGTTCTGTACTTTTTCTGCTGAAATCCTTGGATAAACATAAATTTGATGATTTTCTAAAATCACCTCATAATTTTTCCACTTATGCAGGCTTTTGAGGTTATCTTCTCCCATAATCGGGCAGAATTCGTTGGTAGGGTATTTTTCCTGTAGATGCAGAAGAGTTTTTACAGTATAATTAGGTTGTTCCAATCCAAATTCGATATTGCTTGGCTTCAGTCTTTCAAAATTAGCGCAGGCCTTATAAACCATTTCCAGCCGGTGGTGGTTCTCCAGGAGCGTACTTTTCTTCTTTAAAGGGTTATGCGGTGTTACCACCAGCCAGATCTCCTCTAGGTCCGAAAATTCAGCCATATGGTTGGCTATTATAAGATGGCCAATATGGATAGGGTTAAACGTCCCAAAAAATAAACCTACCTTCCTGTTCATTTTTCAACATTTACTCCAATGTAGTTCGCCACCAGGTTATAAGCTTCATCAAGAGCTACTTCCAGATTATTGTTTTCAATAATAAAATCGAACTGTGGTGCCGTGGCAAGTTCTATGGATGCCTTGGCCACCCGCATATTGATTTTATCGGGAGTTTCGGTTTTCCTTTTCTTTAACCTGATCTTTAATTCTTCTATACTCGGCGGTTTTACAAAAACAGCCAGCGTTCTGTCTGGATAGATATTTTTAATATCCAGGCCACCAACCACATCTATATCAAAAATCACGTGCTTTCCTTCCTTCCAGATCCTTTCAATTTCACTTTTAAGGGTGCCGTAGAAGTTATCCCGGTACACCTCTTCCCACTCCAGGAACTCGTCGGCTTTTATCTTTTTCTTAAATTCTGAAAGGCTTAAAAAATAGTAATCTTTGCCGTCTACTTCATCGCCTCTTGGTTCCCGTGAGGTGGCAGAAATGGAAAAATCAAGCTTCAATTCTTCTTTTCCCAGCAGGTGCTGGACAATAGTGGTTTTTCCGGAACCGGAGGGTGCAGAAAAGACAATTAATTTCCCTTCGTTCATCTTAAAGTACGTTTAGAAGTTGTTCTTTAATTTTTTCCAGCTCATCCTTCATTTGCACCACCAGTTGCTGCATGGGAGCATAATTGGATTTACTTCCAATCGTATTGATTTCCCGGCCCATTTCCTGGGAAATAAAAGCAAGTTTTCTTCCGTTGGAATCGGCGCTGTTAATGGTTTCGTCAAAGTAGGAGAGATGGTTCTCCAAACGCACTTTTTCTTCGGTGATATCAAATTTTTCAATATAATATACCAGTTCCTGTTCAAAGCGGTTCTCGTCCACCGTTTCTTTAATTTCTTCAACTCCTTTCCTCAGCCTTTCCCTTACGCCGTTAATACGGTCGGGATCCATTTGAATAATCTGGTTTAGCAAATCCTGGATATTTGAAACCCTTAGCAACAGGTCTTTTTCCAGGGCTTCGCCTTCAGCAGTCCTGAAATTATTAATTTCAACAAGCGCTTCTTCCACCGCGTCTTCAATCGCTTTAAACTCGGTTTCATCAATTTCTTCACGCTCGGTTTTTAAAGCGTCGGGCATCCTCATGGCCATTTTCAGCAATTCGGTGTCATCAGTATTTACCAGCCCACGCAGTTGCTCCATATAACTTTGTACCACGGCTTTATTTACTACGGAAGAAGTTTCTTCAGCGGTATTCTCTACATAAACCGAAAGGTCAACTTTCCCGCGGGTAAGGGATTTGGAAATTATTTTTCGAAGCTCCAGTTCTTTTTCACGGTATTGAGAGGAAATTCGGGCGTTCAGGTCGAAGTTTTTACTGTTGAGGGATTTGATCTCTACGGTAATTTTTTTCTTTGGGAGTTCTGAGACACTTTTCCCGAAGCCTGTCATGGATTGAATCATGCTTGATTTTTAAAAGGTTGCGCAAAGATAATCAATTCTGAAGCAGTTCAAAGTGAGGGGAAGCCTAATTTAGTGAAGAGTGAGGAGTGAAGGGTGAAGTGAAGGGGTAAGAGTGAAAAGTGAAAAGTGGAGAGTGGAGAGTGGAATTTTGCAAATGAAAATAGAGGTACGAAGTTAGAAGTACGAAGGCTAAAATTGCTGTTTTTTAAAACTAAAGACTACCGTCTACCAACTACCGTCTATAGGCTACCGTCTCTTATAAATTCCAGGGCCCGTTTTTCATGATAGTAATATTTTCCTTTCTGGATAAAGCCCACATGGCCGCCGTGTTTGGGAATTTCAAGATAAAGCTTATCAGATTTTTTGGCAATTTCGGTAGGATAGGAGTTTGCAGAAAGAAAAGTATCATTTTCAGCATTAATGATTAAAGTAGGAATTTGGATGTTGGAAAGAAATCCAAGGCAGCTGCATTTTTGGTGATATTCCGCGGCGTTTTTATAACCGTGGGCTTTGCTGGTGTAGAGTTCATCTATAGCTAAAAGGGAATTACAGGCAGTAATTTCTTCCCTGCTGATCTCCCTGCGAAATAAAAGCTGTCTTTCAAAAAGTTGCTGTTTCAGGTTTTTTTGAAAGCGTTTTGAGTAAATAAAATTGCTGGTTTTATTTAGTGCTTTCAGGGAAGCACCAAGGTCGCAGGGAACGGAGACTGCCACTGCCGATTTAATTTCCTGCGGAATTTCCCTTACTTCACCCAAATACTTCAGTAATAAATTACCGCCAAGGCTAAATCCTGCAAGTGCTATTTCTTTATATTTTTTCTTCTGAAGGCAAAACCTGATCACTTCCGCAAGGTCTTCAGTAGCACCGGCATTGTAACTTCGGTAAAGACGGTTAATTTCCCCACTGCAGCTCCTGAAGTTCATCAGGGCAACATCATAGCCTTTTTCAGTAAAAGTTTTAGCTATTCCCAGCATATACGGCCGCTGCGCATTGCCCGCCAAACCGTGCGTAGCAATAAGCAATTTGCCAGTTTGGTTATTCTCAGCATAACACCAGTCCAGATCCAGGAAATCCCCGTCTTCCAGTTCCAGCCGTTCGCGCCTGCCAGTTTCCATTCCCACCTTCCGCAGCGTTGCCGCATAAATTGTCGCAAGATGAGCGTTGCGGAATGGCAGGGGAGCTTTATAGTTGCTTTTTAAAACAGGCATTTCGTAATAGAATTAAACCATAAAGGCATAAGGTCTGTCAACAAAGATAGTTATGCGTGCATAACATATTTGCTTAATTTTAAACAAAATTGAAAAATTATGTACACAAAGGAATTTGAAATCCGCTGGAGCGATATTGATGCGAACCGGCATTTGGCCAATACTGCCTATGTTAATTTTATGAGCCATACGCGTATGGCTTTTCTTATGGAAAACGGGTTTGGCCAAAAAGAACTGGCTAAACATAATCTTGGGCCGGTGGTTTTTTATGAGCATATCTATTATTACAAAGAGGTTTTTGCCGGAAGGCCAGTAAAAGTGACTTTGCAGCTAAAAGGTTTGTCTGAAGACGGAATGTATTTTGAATTTGTCCATGATTTTTACGATCATAAGGGCCGTAATTTTGCTTCCTGTGAAATGATGGGCGCGTGGATTGATTTAAAAGAGCGAAAACTTACTACCTTACCTCAGGAGCTTTTTGAAAACCTGAACCATCTGGAGCACACCCAAGATTTTAAAGTTTTGACCAAAGAAGATACGCGAAAATTCGGGAAAAAGCCCAAGGATATAGATCCTTCTAAATTGTGATTTTTATGGAAGAAGAAACAAATGAAGTATGGTACGCGTGCTATGGTTCTAATATCCGGGAGAAGCGGTTTTTATGTTATATAGAAGGCGGGACGCCGGAAGGAGCGGTTCGTAATTTTGCGGGCTGTACAAACCCTGCGGCACCAAAGGAAAACCATCCTGTAGAAATAAAAAGGGAGCTTTATTTCGCCAAAGAATCGGTTACCTGGAATGGCGGTGGGATTGGTTTTTTAAAGCCTGAAGAAAAAAGCAGTTCGGCTACACTGGGAAGGCAATATTTAATAACTTCAGATCAGTTTGTGGAACTGGTGAAACAGGAACTTAAGATGGAAGGTGAACTTTCTATAAATTTTGAAGAACTGGTGGAAAATGGTTCATATATCTGCTCTCCTGGCGGCAGGTACGGGCAGCTGGTTTGTCTTGGCCACAGGGATGGAAAGCCAATTTTCACCTTTACCAGTGAGCATTATCTGGAAGAAGAAATTAATCCCCCAAATAAAGCTTATGTTTCCACAATTATTTCAGGACTTCGGGAAATCTACGATTTAAGCGATAAAGATTTACTGGAATATTTCAGCAATAAAACCGGAATTAAAAACACGCCACTGGAAAGCCAGTTGCCGGAAATTATAGCTGCTGCACATTAATTATATTACTATGCCTTTAAAAACTTCAGAAATCCGGTGGTTTTCGAACAGCAAAAAGGAGCTGTGGAAAATTTTCAGCAATCTTGAAGAAAAAGGTGCGGGTGCTGCGGAAGGTGAAAGAAGTGATTATTACCTGAAATCTTCCACACCTTCAGCAGGAATCAAGATTAGGGAAGGAAATCATGAAATGAAGGTGAAAACGGCTGAAGATGAGCCTGTAAATTCAGGATTAATTCAGCATTGGAGCAAATGGAGCTATCAGGAAGAGCAAAATATCCTGAATTCGGCTTTGCTTCAGGATTGGATCGAGGTAAGAAAAACTAGGTTCAAAAAAAATTATGTGGTGATTGCCGGTGAAGTAAAGTTTACTTCCGCAGAAGATATTAAGGAAAAATGCGAAGTGGAATTTACTAAAATAGAAATTCCAGCCATAGATTACGCCGGGTTTACATTAGGACTGGAAGCTTCGGGCAGTAATGAGAAAGAAAATTTAAAAACAGCACTGCAAGGCATTTCCCTGGATGAGGAAATACTAAAAAAATTAGAATCCTGTAGTTACCCTGAATTTTTAGCAAACCTTCTCTCAGGCTAAAGTCAGGCCCGTGTCTTTGTCTTTTTTATAGTTACCATATACACTCCTGCAAAAACAAGTATCGCCGCAACAATTTTTACCAGCGTAAGCCTGTCAGCTCCTGTAGCCACCGCGTAAATTATGGCAATTAAAGGTTGCAGATAGATAAAAGCGCTAATGGTGGAAGCTGAAAGTTGTTTTAATGCATAAATATTAAGCAAATAAGTGGCGAAGGTGGTGCCCAATACCACAAAAGCCATTCTCCAGGTAGCTTCAAACGGCAGGTTATTCCAATCTACAGCGGTAAATTCTCCTATGGTGACAGGAAAATTGATAAGCACACCTATCAGGAACAGCCATTTCATAAGCGTAATAGCATTGTACTTTGCGGTAAGCGGTTTTACCAGGATCAGGTATAATCCGTAAGAAAAAGCATTGATGATAAAGAGAAGGTTTCCCAACGGGATATTTGGGGCATTTTCATTGCTGGAATGGCTGAAAAGCACCAGTACCAATGCTCCGGTAAGGCCAACAATTATTCCTAAGCTTTTAAGCAGGGTTATACGTTCCCTGATTAAAACAGCGCCCAAGATTAACACCATTACAGGAGAAAGTGTTACAATAACCGAGCTGTTAATAGGCGTTGAGAGGTTTAATCCTTTAAAGAAAAACAGCATATTGATTACCATTCCAAAAAAGGCACAACCAAAAATCCGCGGCCAGTCTGAAGTGGCTATTTTTTCTTTCGGAGCAAAAACACTAATCGCCCAGAATAATATTGCCGCGCCGGATACCCGCAGAAAAATAAAACCGAACGGCTCGATATACCCCGGCATTACTCCTTTGGCAACGGTGTGATTTATGCCGTAAATAGCACTCGCCAGGATGGCGGCAATAATGGCGAGGACTCTGCTATTCATGCATAGATGCTTTGGCGGCGGCTACAGTTTTCTTTGAATTGCCAATAAAAATTTGATCGTTATTAATAATCACGGGGCGCTTAAGAAAAGTATAATGCTCCAGGATAAGATTTTTATACCTGGCTTCATCCAGGTCCTCATTTTTAAGATCTTTTTCGCGGTACAGCCGGGCCCTTTTGCTAAAAAGGGATTGGTAACTTCCGGCCAGTTCCCGCATTTCATCCAGCTGCTCTTCGGTGATCTCTTCTTCTTTTATATCCTGAAGGATAAAAGAAGATGGGGCATCCAGTTCTTTTAAAATTCGTTTACAGGTATCGCAGGTAGAGAGATGATAGATTTTCTTCATTTTAATAAAATTAGGTTCAGCTTTAAAAGAAGTTGCAAAGTAAATGCTTTTAAAGCTCAGGCTAAAGTTTAAAGCACTACAATAAAGCTTATTCCAGCGGGGCTTCTTCCTGGCTAATCTTCAAAAACTGGTCAATTTCATCATAGGGAAAGCGGTAGGTAAATTCTCCTTCGGCATAAGACGCAATTTCATAGGCATTGTAATGTAGTACCAGCCCTTCTTCTGTAAAGCCTATATTCTCGGGAAGGACAAATTTATCGTCTTCAAAAAATAGACCGGTGCTGTTAATGGAATCCTGCTCTGGAATACCCTGATCTTCCCTGAATTTTGATTCGAAATAAGATTTGAACTCAGGAGTGAATAATTCATTGTGGGAATAGGCCTTTCCGGTTTCAGGATTAAAATTCAGGAAGGAAATACTGCTGTAGCCATGTGCGCCGCCGGTAAACATCCTGGAGTTAAACCTGATGGAGATCAGCTCCGGGGATTTTTTGGTGATTTCAGCAAAAACAAAACCTTCCCAGGCTAATTCATATTCTGAAAAATCCTCGGCATTAGTTTCGTAATTTTTGATAAAATGATTGGCTAGTTCTTCAATGGAGGCAGATTTTTCCTCTTCCTCATAATCCACAATCCCGATAATGTGGTTTTTTATTTCTTCATTTATTCTGGAGGCCGCATCGGTTTTATTTTCAGCCACGGGATAACTAATGCTTATAAAAGCGCAGTCACCTTCTTCCGGATTGCATTCTTCGTAAGATTTTTCTACGGAATAATTGGTGAATTGCAAGGGTTTTTCTTCCTGCTCACAAGCGGTAAAAACCAGGGCAGCACAAAAGATCAGGAGGTATTTTTTCACAACAAAAAGCGGGTGTTAAAGTTAATGATAAAGGTACATGCAATTTTGTGATTGCCCAACATCTATAGTACATTTGAGCGAAAGATAAACCTTTAATAGAAAAATATTAATTGCCTGTTTCTTTTCTTCGGAAGGGAAAAAAAGGGCTAAAAAATCAGCAATAAATGAAATTCAATACCAAAACGATCCACGGCGGACAGGAAAATACAGACCCGGCATACGGATCTGTGATGCCGCCTATTTACCAAACCAGCACTTATTCCCAAAGTACGCCCGGCGGCCACAAAGGTTTTGAATACAGCCGAAGTGGAAATCCTACCAGGGCTGCCCTGGAAAATGCCCTGGCCAGTATTGAAAATGGCAAATATGGACTGGCTTTTGGCTCTGGCCTTGCTGCCATAGACGCGGTGATGAAATTATTTAAGCCCGGTGATGAGATTATTTCCACAAACGATTTGTATGGTGGTTCTTACCGGCTGTTTACCTCCATTTTTGAAAAATGGGGCATAAAATTTCATTTTATCGGAATGCAGGAAGCCGATGGAATAGAAAAATATATAAACGATAAAACAAAACTCATCTGGGTGGAAACGCCAACTAACCCAATGATGAATGTGATTGATATTGAAGCCGTGGCGAAAATCGCCAAAGAGAAAGATGTTCTGCTGGCGGTAGATAATACTTTCGCCACTCCTTACCTGCAACAGCCTTTAGATTTGGGAGCTGATATTGTGATGCACAGTGCCACCAAATACCTTGGTGGCCACAGCGATGTGGTTATGGGGAGTTTAGTGGTAAAAGACGAGGAGTTGGCCGAAAAATTATATTTTATTCAGAACGCGAGCGGTGGAGTATGTGGCCCACAGGATAGTTTTCTTGTGCTTCGCGGGATTAAAACCCTGCACCTTAGGATGCAAAGGCATTGTGAAAATGGGGAAGCTGTGGCAAAATTCCTGAAATCCAGTCCAAAAGTGGATAAAGTGTACTGGCCGGGATTTGAAGACCATCCCAACCATGAGATCGCTAAAAAACAAATGCGAGGCTTCGGCGGAATGATCTCTTTTACCACTGCTGAAAACACGCTGAAAAGCGCCGTGAAAGTGGTGGAAAATCTTAAAGTTTTCACCCTTGCCGAATCCCTTGGGGGAGTGGAATCACTTGCCGGCCATCCTGCAAGTATGACGCATGCTTCTATCCCTATGGAAGAACGTGCCAAAACCGGAGTGGTAGATTCTCTAATTCGGCTTAGTGTTGGAGTGGAAGACGAGGAAGATCTTATTGAAGATCTAAAACAGGCATTGGAGTAATGTTTTAGTTTGAAAGTATAATGTTTAAAAGTTCAAAGTTTTCAGCTTTGGACTTTTTTGTTTTTAAATCAACATCAGATTACCACCTTCGGGCACCCCTCCTTGAAAAAGGATGGGAGCAGAAAAGGAGCTAAAAGATCTCCTTCCCTTTTTTAAGGGACGCTGGCTTAATCTTCGGCAGAATATTAAGTCGGAAAGGTAAAGGCTTTCTTTTTTTACTTTCTGAAAGTATCGAACAAAAAGAAAATTTAAACATGCAATAACCACCCCGGCCTTCGGCCACCCCTCCTTAAAAGGAGGGGAGCTTTTTTTCGAACCAAGAACTCTTCACTCTTTTCCTTTTTAACTTTTCACCTTCAAACTTTCCACTTCATCAGAGTATCTTCGAAAATGCCCAAACCAGGCGGTCTACTTCAGCCTTGGTATTGTAATGCACCAGGCTTACTCTCACTACTCCGTTTTTTCCTTCCAGGTTTAAATCATGGATCAGTTTTTTAGCGTAAAAATCCCCGAAGCGGATTCCTATCCGGTATTTGTCAATTTGTTCTACAATTTCATCGCTTTTCAATTCTGAATGCACAAAAGAAATTGTAGGGATCCGCTTGTCTTTGTTGAAAAAAGGAGAGCCTATAATACGGATTTTAGGATTTTCATTTAAATACTGAAGAAGGATTCCGCTTAACTCCTCTTCATGGCTGCTCATAACCTCATAAACTTTTTCCACTTTCTTCTGAAAAGAACCTGCGGAAATTTTGGGGAAATGATGTTTGTACATTTCCTGGAAATATTCGGTTAAGCCCAGTAAACTATAGGTGAGTTCAAAATTTAAATTTCCCGGCTGGAATTTATAAGGAACATCTTTCTTCTTAAAAAAATAATGGTTGATGCCGTCCATTTCGTAGAGTAGATCGTACCTGCCATACATTACCGCGAGGTGTGGCCCATAAGCTTTGTACCAGCTAAAAACATAGAAATCCACATCAAGATCTGTCACATCAATTTGCCTGTGCGGGGCGTAGGCAACGCCATCCACGCAAATTAAAGCCCCAGCATTGTGAACCATGCTGGTAATTTCCTTAACAGGATTTATTGTGCCGAGGATATTGGAGCAATGTGTTATGGCCACCAGTTTTGTCTTGTTGGAGAGTAAGGCTTTTAAATCTTTTAATTCCAGTTCCAGGGTATCGGGATTGGCTTTCCATATTTTTATATTGATCCCTTTTTTTGTAAGGTCTGTCCAGCAGGAAACGTTTGCCTCATGGTCTGTATTGGTAACAATTACCTCATCACCGGCTTGCCATTCCTTGCTAATGCATAAACTTAGAATGCGCAGCAGCATAGAAGTGGAAGGCCCTATCACCATTTCTTCAGGCCGGGAAGCATTTACGAATTTTGAAATTTGTTTGCTGGCATACGCGAGTTTTTCACCGGCTTCCCGGGAAACTTTATAAGAAGCTCCTAATTGAACGTTATGATGAGTAAGATATCCTGAAATTCTTTCAATAACCTTTCCCAGTACCTGGGAGCCGCCGGCATTGTCCATAAAAATAAAATCGCGGTCCAGGGCAGGAAATTGCCTGCGTACAAATTCAATATCCATAGTTTAAGGTATAGGTTAGATTTAGATAGGTGCTTCTTTATTTGTTGAGCAAACTTTCGTTAAATAATTCCAGTATTCTGCTGTATTCATCGGTCCAGCTGCTGGGCTCAACAAAACCGTGACTTTCTACAGGATAAACGGCAAGTTCCCAATCATCTTTTCCTAATTCAATAAGCCGTTGTGCCAGCCTTACCACATCCTGGAAATGCACATTGGTATCTACCATTCCATGGGCTATGAGCAAATCACCTTCCAGGCCTTCAGCAAAATAAATGGGGGAAGATCTGCGGTAAGCGATAGGGTCTAAGGCTGGTTCGTTTAATATATTAGAAGTATAGCCATGGTTATAATGCGCCCAGTCGGTAACCGAACGCAGGGCGGCACCGGCTTGAAAAGTTTCCGGTTCGGTAAACATGGCCATTAAGGTGATAAAGCCCCCATAGCTGCCCCCGTAAATCCCAACTTTTTGAGGATTGATATCATAATTTTCAATAAGATATTTAACCCCATCTACCTGGTCGCTGAGGTCTTTGCCGCCCATATGGCGGTAAATTCCCGTTCTCCAGTCGCGGCCATAACCGGCACTGCCGCGATAATCAATATCAATAACCGTGTAGCCAAGATCGGTCAACATGTTATTGAACATATACTCCCTAAAGTAACTGGACCACCACTTGTGGGCATTCTGAAGATAACCTGCGCCATGCACAAAAACCACGGCCGCATTGTTTTTTACATTTTCCTGCGGAAGGTATAACCTTGCCGGCACCATTGCCCCGTCTTCAGCTTCAAACTTAATAAATTCTGGTTCCCGCCAGTTATAGGAAGCAAAGGCCTCGCTTTCTCCTGAAGTTAGTTGTTCGGGTTCGGCATTAGAATTAGTTTTTTTAAGATAAAGCTCTTCCGGTTGATTACTGGAAGAATGCAGAATAGCCATATATTTTTCATCAGGAGATAAATACACCTCGTTTTTCCCCGTCATCTGCGTAAGTTGCTCCATTTTGCCACCCATTACAGGCATTTTATAAAAATGGCGTTCTCCGGCATCTACTTGAGAAGTGGTTAAATACCAGGACTTTTTATCGTTGGAAAGAAAAGGATCAAAAACTTCATAATTTCCTTTGGTGAGCGCTTTCTTAGTTCCCGTTTCAACATCCAGAAGATAGAGATGGGAAAATCCCGTTTCTTCAGATTGAAAATAGATATGCTCATTGTCCGGCAGCCAGCCCATAGTTCCGCCGCCCCAGTAAGTATAACCCACGCCGGGGCCGGCAATCCATGCATCGTCATGCTGGCGGTCCAGAACCTTTAAAGCTCCTGTTTCAAGGTTAACTTCAGCGATCCAGCGGTCTTTATTATCGGCAGATCGTAAATTTACCACGGCTTTTTCACCATTTTCAGAAAAGTAGGTTCCTGATGGAATTACCTGTCTTTCTTTTTTCTCCCATTCCTTATCGCGATAATCTTCAGTATAATCTGGCAAATCTGTAATTCCCGGCAGTGCAGAAGTGTCTACTATAAAAACCGTGTCCTTTTCAGCATTGTAAATAGCCAGTTCTACTTTATCGCTTGCTTCTCCTACTTTACTGCGGGCGGGAAGATTTGCGGTGTACCCGCTTTCATCCACATAATTCGGAACCTCGGTGTTTTTATTTTCGGCACGGTCTACCAACTGAAAAGCGGCATAGCTGGCATTCGGCGAAACCTGTAGCCGGCGCAGGGAATTTTCGCCAAGGTAAAAGGTGAAAGGTTCTTCTTCAGCAACAGATTTTCTGTAGTTTTCAGCACTTTTCTTTTTTTCTTTGCGTTCATTTACCACCTGCAGCAGCTCCAGATTTTCCTTTTCCAGCCACGCATCCTGATCTGAAAGTTCTGGCTCTTTTTCTTCTTTTTTCTTTCCTTTTCTTATGTGGGTAAGCTGATGAATTTGCGCGTTTTCGAGGTTCAGGATAAAAGCATTATCGTTGTAAACAAAAGAAATTTTATCTTCATCCTGAAGAAACATGGCATCATCTATTTCGCTGTCAAGGTCCAGTATTTCGGTGGCTTCTTTACCTTTCAAGTCGTAAAGCACCAGATTGCCATTTTCAGTATAAACCTTTTTAGTTCTTTTTTTGTTGAAATCACCCCACTGCGGAACCATATTTCTTTTTTCCTGAAGTTCAGCCTTTTGAATTTCATTCCTGTTTTTCAGGCTGATTTTATAAAGCGAATCTGAAGTATTTTTTTCCGGATTATAATCAAAGTAGATGTTTTCGCTATTTACGCCCCACCTGATGTTTGAAGGGAAAGTCCCCATCCAAGAAGGGTCCTGCATAATTTTTTCTACGGAAAGTTCACTTTGTTGGGCATTGGCTGAAATGCAGAGGCCGAAAAACAGCAAAAAAAGAACCACTCTTTTTGTTGCATTAAACGGAATAAAAATGTTATTCATGAAATTTTTATTGGAGTATAAACGGCAATATACTTAAAATGCTATGAATTTTAAATCTAAAATTGAATAGCGCCTAGAAAAGCTTCAATTTTAAATGATATATTTGGAACACCTAATTTTAACCTTCCCTTTTAAATGAAAAGCAAAACAAAAATTTTATCATTCCTGTTTCTCTTTTCCACCGCTGTATTTTTTGCACAAGAGCAGGACCAGGTGGTACAGGATATTATTAATGAAGCCAATACCAATTCAAAATTAAAAGAAATAGGGCATGAGCTGCTGGACGTGGTGGGGCCAAGGCTGGTGGGGACGCCACAGATGAGAAATGCCCACGACTGGGCGGTGGAAAAATACAAAAGCTGGGGCATAGATGCTGAAAATCAGCAATGGGGAACATGGAAAGGCTGGGAAAGAGGAATTACCCATATAGATATGGTTAGTCCAAGGCTGCGCACTTTGGTTGGAAGGCAACTTGCCTGGAGCCCTTCTACAGGAAAAAAGGGGGTAACCGCAGAGGTGGTGATCCTTCCCGAGGCTTCAGATTCTCTGGAATTCAAAAAAATGATTTCTTCAGTAAAAGGAAAATTTGTGATGATCTCTATGCCACAGCCTACAGGAAGGCCAGATGATAACTGGGAGGAATGGGCTACGGAAAAATCTTTTGAGAAGATGAAAGCGGAAAGGGATTCTCTGGACAATTTGTGGGATACCCGCATGGAAAACACTGGTTATGGCAGAAGGGAATTGCCCAAAGCTCTTGAAAATGCCGGTGCTGCCGGAATTATTACTTCCAACTGGTCTCGTGGTTTTGGGGTAAATAAGGTTTTTGGTGCTTACACCGAGGAAATCCCCAGTATAGATATTTCCCTGGAAGATTACGGCTTGCTTTACAGGCTGGCAGAAAATGGAGATCAACCTGAAATAAAAGTAGTGGCGGAATCTAAAGATTTAGGCGAAGTTCCCACTTTTAACACGATTGCCAGAATTGAAGGCACAGAGAAACCGGAAGAATACGTAATCCTTTCGGCTCATTTTGATTCCTGGGACGGGGCAACCGGCGCGACAGATAATGGCACCGGCACAATGGTTATGATGGAAGCCATGCGCATCCTTAAAGAAGTTTATCCCAATCCTAAAAGAACAATTATTGCCGGCCACTGGGGCAGCGAGGAGCAGGGCTTAAACGGTTCCCGGGCATTTGTAAAGGACCATCCCGAAATTGTGGATAATTTGCAGGCCCTTTTTAACCAGGATAATGGTACCGGGCGCGTGGTAAACCTTTCTGGAAACGGATTTTTAAATGCCTATGATTATCTGGGAGACTGGCTAAACGCCGTTCCTGATGAAATTTCTGATCGCATAGAAACCCATTTTCCCGGCACTCCCGGCAGGGGAGGTTCAGATTATGCCAGTTTTGTGGCGGCCGGGGCTCCTGCTTTCAACCTGAGTTCACTTAGTTGGGATTACTGGAATTATACCTGGCACACCAACCGCGATACTTACGATAAAATTGTTTTTGATGATGTACAGGACAATGTGATCCTCACCGCGATTTTAGCTTATAAAGCCAGTGAGGACCCTGAAAAAACTTCAAGAGAGCAACGTGTATTGCCGGTAGACAGAAGGACGGGTGAGCAGATGACGTGGCCTGAAGCCCGGGATGCCACACGCCGTGGAGGCCTGGATTGAACTCTTCAAACAATAAAAGCAGCCAGTTTCCTCATTTTTGAAGATCATTGGCTGCTTTTATTTTTAATTCTTTTAATTCAATTCCGCGCCAACGGGAACTGAACAATCATGCCCCGGTTCCCCGTGTGGAGGATTTACTTTTGGGGTAGCCGATTTTAACCTTACCGGAGATTGTGTTGAAGCCGGAGCAGATGCGTTAGTGGTAGCCTTTCCCAATGGCGCGCCAACAGGCAAATCACATCTGTGGTTTGGCTGGCCATGTGCGGGATTGTAGGCCACTTCGCTATTCGTACTTTTTTCCTTGTTGAGATAACTGGATTCTACGGAAGGTGTGGAAGCCGGTTCTTTTTCGGCTTCAGCGTCTTTACAGGAAAACATTCCTGCGGCTAAAATGAGAAAAAATACAGTTTTTGAAATAAACTTCTTCATAACAATGTTTTCAGATTGAACTAATCGATAATTTCTTCTATTTCTTCTTCAGAAATGTTCAGTAATCCTGCTTTTGGTAACCGGGTAAGCATTTCCCTCCAATTCTCATCTTCTTCAAAAACCTCTTCAAAAACTGGAAGAGCTTCCTCTAGCCGGCCACTGTTGGCAAGGGCTACTGCCTTCCAGAACTTCATCTCCAGATTCTCAGGAAACATATTTTCTGCCGTGCCGTAAGCTTTCAATGCCTTGTCTATATTTCCTTCTTCCACAGCAAGGTCGCCTTTGTTCATAAATTCATATGCCCTGGCCGTTTTCAGCAGCCTGGAAAGTTCTTCTACAGGATTGGGATTGTCGTCTACACGTAAATCTATTTTCTTGTCTTCCCAGGGATTTTCAGCTTTTTCAGGCCCAACCACAATTAATGCCGCTGACTGTTTTCCGCGGATATCGCCACCTGCTTTTTGAGCAGCGCGTAAAACTTCCACCACTCTTTCCGCCAGGGGAAGTTTGGAATTGAGGTAGAAAGCTTCAGCCATGGCAGGAACTACTTTATCATTCAGCATCATATTAGCCTGAACTGAAAAATTCTCCCCGCTAATGTCACTGGCCGCCTCCACGCAATTTTCACCTGTATAGGCGGCAGTGTTTCCTTCCATATCCAAAAATGCCACCTGGCGGTAAGCCCTTCCGTCGTCATTGTTCACAAGGATCTCCAGCGCCTCATCGGCAGTTTTTCCCTGTTCCATAAGCGCGAGGCCTTTTGGACCATAGGCGGGATTCACAAAGGACTGGGTCGCCACCACCCCCACACCGGATTTACCCCAGGAAACCAGCGATCCAACTGAAAACCAATGGCTTTGTACGCCAACAGCCATCTCACCTGTTGCGGTGTCCCGGGCAACAATGGAAAAAGTGTGGGCAAAAGGGTCTTTTTTAATTTCAGGATTTTGAGAAAAACTAAAAGCGGTACTCATACTTATCAATAATAAAGAGAGTATATATTTGTTCATATTTAAGGGGTGTTAAAGATTTAAATATATGCAATCCTTCAATAAGAATTAGAAGGAATGGTGTAAACTTAATTCCAACTGGCCTTTGTTTACACTATTGGTTGATTCCTGCATATATCCCATTTGGATTTTTAAATTATCAAGAATTGTATAGCCCAGGCCACCGAAAAGCCAGTTTCTGTCGAAAGCATCCACACTACTAATGCCGGTATCTTTCTCACCGTTAAAAAATATTTCATTTGAAAACACTAAGTAAAATGAATTCTTCTGTAGGTTGGGCTGGTTCAAAGGGATTTTAAGAGCCAGATTATACCGGTAACGGGTCCTGAAATCCTGTTCTTCGATCCAGCGTTGCTCAAACCTCAGGCGGTGCTGAAAAAATAAACGTTGCACAAGCTGATGAGAAAATAGGATATCTTCCTGTGTCCGGTTTTCATTTACAGTGGTGTCACTCTCCCCAAAGGCGCCAAAAGTAAAATGCCCATACGCGGCACTCAGCTTTAAATTAGTGTCCGGAATGGAATAATTGAGACCTCCCCTTAGGATTAATAATTGCAGGTCTCCGCCAAGATTCCAGTTGCGATACTGTACATCTCCCTGCAGTCCAAAATTGCTTTCTTTTAGCTGAGTATTCCAGAAGTACATGTACCAGGCTCCTACTTTTTCCTCATTAATTTGGGCAGAAGTGCTGGTAAAACTTAATAGAAAAATGGGTAGAAGGAGGTAAAGATGACGTTTCATTATAGTTTTTTCTTGAATTGCGAAAATAGCACTCCCGGAGGTAAGAAGCAATTTACTCTGCTTTTTGTACTGTTTAAAATTCAGGTACTCAGGCCCTCCATCTAAAGGATAAGCTTTAATTTTTTTCAACAGAAATGCTGACCTTGCTGCCTTCATATTCACTAAAGTCTATTGCGTTACTGCGAAGCGCATAATTTGCTCGTCACTCCGAAGGGTTGCAGGCTAAAAATAATAATAAGTTCAACTAAATTTTGAAGTTTTAGGCAGTAGATTCATGTATTTCTGAAAACATTATTATTTTTGTGCCCGGTTTGGCCTCATAGTTCAATGGATAGAATAGAAGTTTCCTAAACTTTAGATCCAGGTTCGATTCCTGGTGAGGCTACTTGGAGCATTTTAAGCAAAACTAAAACCTTGTTAATCGTATGATTTTCAAGGTTTTAGTGTGTTTTGGCGTTATTTGATATCATCTGAATTCATGCATTTTGAAACGCAGATCGTCAACATTTTGTCAATAAAAATTCCTATCTTGAAAAGGCGTAAACCTGCGCTCTCACTGATTTGACTTTCAGAATAAGGTTTAACCTAAACATGTCAGATCATGAGGAATTCGTCAACATTTTCAGTACTTTTTTGGATATATATCCAGAGGACTAAGAACGGTGAGGCCCCTATTTATGCCCGTATTACACTGAATAACAGGAAATTAAATATCAGCTTAAAACGAAAAGCTGATATAGAATTATGGAGCTCTTCAAGACAACGGGTGGAGGGAACTGACCCTTTTAATTTAGAGCTAAATGAGTTCCTAGACCAGGAATACTCTAGGTTCTTTCAATGTTATCAAGAATTAAGAATAGAGGGTAGGGTTCTATCCCTGGAAAATATTAAACGAAAATATGTAGGTGATGAAAAAAGACTTTATTCTTTAGAGGATATTTTCGAATATCATAACAATACATGTTTTTCAAAACTTAGACAAAATACCAGGCGGCTTTATTCTACAAGTCAGAACTATATTCGGAAATTCGTGCAAAAAGAATATGGTAGAAAGGATTATTATTTACAGGAGCTGGATTATAATTTCATTCTAAAATTTGAAAATTACCTGAGATCGGTCAAACCAAGGCATTATCAAAAGAGACTACAGCATAACGCTGTAATGAAGCACATTCAACGCTTAAAGAAAATGATTTCCCTTGCGTACAGAATGGAATGGATTGAAAAAAATCCGTTTTTAAATTTTCAATCCACATTAGAACCTCGGGAAAGAGAATTTCTTTCTGTTGAAGATTTAAACGCTATTGAAAATTCGGTGTTAAAGAACAATAGGTTGCAAAAAGTCAGGGACTTATTCATATTTAGTTGTTACACCGGGATAGGCTTTGGAGATATTATTCTTCTAAAACCTCAAAATCTTACCATCGGGCTAGATAGAAAGTTGTGGATAGTGACAAAGCGTATGAAAAACGGGAATTCAGTAAAAGTGCCGCTACTAAAGAAGGCTGCAAAAATAATTGAAAATTACAAGGATGATCCTAGCTGCAAGAAGGAGGGTACGCTTTTGCCAGTAATATCCAATCAAAAGGTAAACCAATATCTGAAAGAAATCGCAGTATTATCTAAGGTAACAACACATCTCACCTTTCATTTAGGCAGGCATACCTTTGCGACTACTGTTGCTTTATCTAACGGGGTTCCTATCGAAACGGTTTCAAAAATTCTGGGTCATAAAAAACTTTCTACTACCCAAATTTATGCTAAAGTAGTAGAGCGCAAGTTGAGCGATGATATGGATTTGCTTCAGAAGAAAATGGATAATGATAAAAGCGAAGAAGGTGAAGGTCTAACCGACATCAATTGAAATAGTATTTAAATCAAAAGTTATTTTTTCATAACTTTCGTTATTTGATAATCTATTTCTTCTTGAGCAAGGATTATAGTAGTTGGTGTGTTTTTTGCCCAGGCAGGTTTATTCTGAATAATTCACCTTAGAAAATCAAAAATGCCGGCTTCCGGAAAGACTAATATAGAGGAGGTAAGGAGAGGTTTACCAAATCTTTTTTTGCGATGATCAGGTAAATAATTCAGGATATTGATTAGTTACAGCTTTAGAAAATATTTATCCACCCATATTGGTATTTCATCAGTTCGAAAAGTAACTTCTTTTCCTTTATAAACGTCCAATATTAAACTGGAGGTGTTTTCGCTATTGTTAAAGAGGAATGTTCTGTAGGAATTTTTTATTGCTTTAGGTAACAACTCAAGGCTTCTATAAGAGCGTTACCCAGATAAATCGTTGCCACAGTTTTCACCGTTTTAGTATGGGATACCTAGAAATGAACAAATGTTTACAAGGAAGGAAAACCGTAACATATGTATGGTTTCATCTTACCTAAAGCTTATCTTATCTATGTAAGTTGGCTAAATGAGAGGTTCGAATAAATTTAATTTCATGTCTAATTAGAATTCTATTTATATAATATATGCCAATAAACTTATTATTAAGCAGTTGTGAGCCTGGTTTTAATTTTGATAGAGGTTGAAAATCAAAGGATTTTAAATATCGGACTGGAAATAAGAAAATTAATACCTGCAAATTACCCAACTGGTACTAAATTTTATGGTTTATCAGAGATTATCCAAACGGGGATTCCGAAAACCGTATTCTAGAGTAGGAAAATTTAAATATCTAAATTATGGAGAAAAAACTGATCTCTAAATTTGAAACAGAAGAGCTAGAAACTCGTTTTGAAATGGGTTGGAAGGCCGAAAAAGTAGAAGTTCAAACACCCTATGGGGATGCTGAATTTGATGTTCAATAGTTAAATAATATTCTATTATGAGTAAAGAAAAACAATTAGCTGAAAAATTTCAAGTAGAAGAATTGGAGAACCGCTTCGAAATGGGCAGGTGGGTTGAAAGTGTGGAGGTAGGCGCCGATTATGAAGGTTATGGAGGATCTGTAACATTTGAAGTTTAACCAAGTTTTAAAGGAGGTGGTAGGGAACTGCTCCTCCTTTATAATCAAATTTAATTATACTATGAAACTCTTCGTGCTTCTACTAATAAGTTTTCCTTTAGCCGTAGTGTCTCAGACAAAAGTAAGTGGTGTTGTACTTGATAAGGACAATCATAAGCCTTTAGAGTTTGTTGATGTTTTTAATGGAGAAAAAGGCACCTCCTCCAATGCAGATGGAAGGTTTGAGTTTAATATTAATGACTCTTTAGTCAGTTTTAACTTGTTGGGGTATGAGAAGAAAACGCTTCCAATAAAAAATTTTAATAAAGATACCGTATACCTTAAAAGTAAATTCATGGAGCTAGATGAGGTAATGATATCGGATATAGATGAACCTATAAAAGGAGTTTTTAAAAAAATCTTAGTTAATTATCCTTTGGAGCCATTTGCAGAGACATTTTTTATGAGATGTGTCTTAAAAAAAGATAATGAGATTGTTAAACTACAGGATCTAAATGGTCTTCTTGAACGTCAAACTCTCTTTTCGACCTCTAAAAGTCCAATGCCTAAGAAAAATTATGTTGTTGAGATTAAAAATATGCGCAAAGCAGGAATTGAGGAAAAGGGAGATGTATATTTTGAAATGTTCAGTTTTAATGAATTTTTTGAAGCCATGATTTCACTCTATATGAGTCCTGAACTATATAATTATGAATTAACATTTTCCCAAGATAGAGAGTTTATTAAATACAATTTCACTCCTAAAGAAGATTCCAAATTAAAATCTGTCGGTTATTATCTGGTGGATCAGGAAGATAATGCCTTCCATGAATATTATATGCTCAATCAGGAAAATGATAAAGCCTTTAGTAAAAGAGGTGATATTAAATACCGAACATATTATTACGAGCTGGATGTAAAATTTAGAAAAGATGCTAAAGACAATAAGCATTATTTAAATATAGCCAAACTCACCGCTAAGGTAGAAGTAATAAATAAGGATGGCGTATCAGCTTACTATACCGCTGAATATTATTGGATTGCAGGAAATCAAGGGGATTATAAAGTAAGAGATAATACCTCCCTTAATAGGGATATTTTTAAAATAAGTAAGGAATATGATCCAATGTTTTGGGAAAATCAAAATCAATTGCTCCTAACAAAGGATATGAAAGAATTTCTGAAAAATCTTGATAGCGATAAAAAGAATGAATATAAGACCATATCTAACCTATCCAATTAAAATTTAAGTGCATTACTGATTGATAAACTATGGTGGCAGGAACGGAAAATACAAGGCTATGGAATAAAGATATTGCATCATATTCTAAAGAGAAATTTATTTCTTATGTGGCGAATCTTCCTATAGAAGATTCCTTTAAAAAAATTATTGCAGATGATGAGTTCATAGAGGGTAATCCAATTTTTTATATTTATTACCCCAGGCTTTTTTCTTCAGCATTTAATAAACTGGAAGCAAAGGATATTGAGCTGCTCTGTATAGCCGGGTATCTTTACTACAGATCTACGCTGTTTCTCGATAATATTATTGATAAAAATTCTAAAAAAGGATTATTCCTGGCCCTGCTATGCCAGGAAGAGGCCACTAAAATAATGGCTTCAATCTTTGACCTTGATAGTGGGTACTGGAATTTATGGAATTTAAGAAGGCAGGAATACTTAAAAGCTATTCAGATTGAAAAGGAGCTTTTTGAAACTCGAGCAAACATCTCCTTGCAGAAATATCATGAACTCGCTGATTTTAAAGCCGCTTTTGGAAAGTCGGCCATAGATGCACTATTCGTAGCTTCTGGAGAAATCAAGGAAAAAGATTTTAAGAAATTACTCAAATCTCATAGCTATTTCTCGGTAGCGTTTCAGATAAATGATGATGTGCTGGATTTTAAGGAAGATTTTAAGAATGGCCAATTTAATTTAGCGGTAAAGGAAATGGGTAAGTCTATTTCAGAATCTACTTCTGTAGATGAACTAAATAAGCTATTTTATATAAGGGGTCATGCAAAGAAGTTATTCACTGGTGCTATAGAATATCTAGATAAGGCTATACTGGAAGTGAAAAATATTGAAGTTCCGCAATGGATCTTTGAGATTAACATGCTGAAAAGGAAGTTTCATTCATCCATAGTAGAAATTGATAACTACTTAAAAAGATTAAATAGGGAAATTACATTATCAGATAAAAAAAACTCGGAACAGAACATAAACGCTGGCATATATAGCGCCATCGATTTTCTTAGGAATTCACAAAATGAAGATGGCTCCTGGGAAGAGTATGTCAATCAGGGAGGAATAAGTGATATATGGTCAACAGCATATATTACCAGTAAATTGTCGGAGAAAAATTTGGCTGATGCTTTTGAACCGGAAGTTCTAAAAGCCATATCTTTCCTTAAGGATTCTAAACAAAATATCTGGGGTTATAATTCAACCTGGATTGGTGATGCTGACACTACCAACTTTGTGCTGCTCAGTTTTTTTTTAAAAGGTCTTCCTTTTGATGATTCAGCATTAAATGAATGGATTAAATTCTTTAAAAATGATCAGGGATTTTCAACGTATAAAAGCCCAAATCTTCTAAAAAAATCATTAGCGGATGAAAAGATCTCTAATGTTACGAGATGGATCTCTGGTCATCAATGTGTAAGTGCCGTATCATTTTATTATTTAACTATTTCTGAAAAGTTTCCTTTGGAGCATTCTAAGTTAAACAACTTTTTTAATAGACATTTGCGTAATGATTCGGTAAAATCCTTTTGGTGGACTAGCAACATATATACCCTATATTATCTTTGTAAAAGTTATTCCTTATTAAAGAAGACTTCGGTAGTAAATAAAATTGCTAATAAAATAGCTGACATTCAAAATGAGGATGGAAGTTTTTCGGACAAATACGGTCCTAATTTTTTTATTACTGCACTAGCTCTTGAAATTTTAATCCACAATTGCAAAAAATTTGAAAATCATCTCCATAAAGGAATTAATTTCCTTCTGAAAAATCAATATTCAGATGGCTCGTGGGAGAATTCAAATTCATTACAAATACCAGATCCGGCAGAAAAAGATAATGATAAGTACTTCCCGATAAGTACGCATGGTACCTCGGTTCGAGCTCGAGAATTTAACCGACTGTTTACTACAGTATCTATTTTAGGAACATTAACTAGCTATGAAAAAGCATTTGCTAATACCGCAAATATCTGAAGATATAACTTATCATCAATTCTCAAGTGATTCTTATTTTGTTCATCAAAAAGAATATAACCACAGAATAAAGATTTCTAACGAATTATATCAACTTCTTCAAAAAATTGATGGAAGAAAGAATTTGCACGACTTAGCCATAGAAGTTGGTGATGGCTGTGATACGGAATTTATTTATGCAATTCTTTATGAAAATTTAGGGAAATATGGTATAATTAAAAGAAGTGATATTAAAGTCCACCATAAAAAAAAACCAAGTTATTTGAAGCTTAGTTTTATAGTAATTCCTCCCAAAATCATATCCAAAATAACTCCTTATTTGAAATTTTTATTTCAACCCAAAGTAATGGTAAGCCTACTAATAATGTCTTTAGTAGTTATAATTTTTGGAATTATTGATAAATATCAAATGATCATGACTATGGATATGGAAACTTCATGGCTTCCATTATTGATTCTGGGTTTCCTTTCGGTAACTTTACACGAGTTTGGACATGTAACGGCTACAGACTACTTTGGAGCTACGCATGGGGGGATTGGCGGAGGATTTTATCTCTTCTCTCCTGTTTATTTTGCAGATGTAACCGACATATGGAAATTAAGGCCTAGGCAGAGAATAATAGTTAATATGGCTGGAATTTATTTTGAATTATTAATTTGCTCCTTATATGTAATCATTGGATTAATTTTTAAATCAAACATTCTATACCTAGTTGGACTTTTAATTTTTCTGAAAACATTATTCAACTTAAACCCCTTTTTAAGAAGCGATGGTTATTGGGTTCTAACCGATGCCGTAGGTATTCCAAATCTATATAGGAATTCATCATCAAAATTAAGAGAACTTTCAAAAGCAATATTTCTAAAGAATAAGATCGTTATTACGTTAAGAGATATCCTACTCGCCATATATGCATTAATAAATTATCTTCTATTAGTAGCATTTCTTTATTATGTGGTAATTCTAGACAGCCATTCTTTTATTTTCTTTCCTATTAATCTTCTAAGCTATATACTAGGTTTATTAGAAGGAACAAATGAATTAAACCTGGAAAGTTTATCACAATTTGCCCTGCCTCTTCTTTTTTATTCTTTGATAATAAAAATTTGTATAAATAAACTTAAGGAATACTTCAAAAAGTATGGTAATACATTAAGAGGCTAAAGAATTTCTATTCATATTATTGCTTTTTGGCATGGCTGGATTAATTCAAATGTTGCACTTTTTAATGATTCCATTGATATACGGAAATTATATAGAGATATACTTACTAACTGAGAGTGCAATACCGTTTCTCACGGTATCGTCATTGGATAGGCTGAAGGGGTGAATATGGCAGGCATCGATCATCTGGATATTTGGGGAGGCCATAATCCGCATGCCCGAAATACAGCAGCGGTGATCGTAAATTCTTGGAATGCTTCTTTTGAACAAACCGCCGCGGATAAAAAGTTCTTCCTGGTACCGGCTTTCGTCCAGTTGCGATTTTAGGAAAAGTAAATTTTCCCGCTATTCCTGGCCGGAGGAATGCCTAATCTGGTATTCCAGTTGAGACTCTTCCACCGAA